>JALWTJ010000001.1 GCA_027082895.1 Hyphomicrobiales bacterium
GGCATCCCCTTGATTCATTGTAGTGATTCACGGGAGGCAATAACACTCAACCAAGGTCACAGACAGGGTGGAAAAACCACGGAATTGGGCACTGAGGTCACTCGGTGCCGGGGGCACACATTCAGAAAACGCAAACGGCCTTTCCCTTGCTGGCACGGGGACGGATGCGGATTTTCTGCGGGTTCGCCCTCTTCATATCAACATCATGGCGGCAATTGCGCTGCTGGTGCTGGCGTTATGCATCGCTGAAGCCCTGCGGCTGGTTGCCCTTGGGGGGGCGGAATGGCCCCTGCTGGCGGGCCTCAGCCTGGCACTGGTGATTCTTGCCCTTGCCAGCCATGTGCAAGGTGGTGCGCAAGCCGAAACCGCCTCGCAGCGGCAGGATGCTTCCGAAACGGGTGCAACAGGCGAACCGGCGCCAGACATCGCGGAACTGGAAGAACAGATCGAACAACTCAAATGCGCACACAAGGAACTGGCCTGCCGCTACCGGCAGGAGCGGCATAATGCGCGCATGGCCCACCATTCCAAATCGGTATTCCTGTCCCATCTCAGCCATGACATTCGCACGCCGCTCAACCATATCATCGGTTTTTCCGACCTGATCAGCCACCAGACCTTCGGACCGCTGGGAGATGAGCGATATCTGGACTATGTACAGGACATAAAGAAATCCGGGGAAGGGTTGCTGCGCTCGGTGGCCGATATCCTGGAACTGGCGGAGCTGGAAAGCGGGCAGCGGATCGTCACGGTCAAGGAAATCCTGATCGACGACATGTTCAACAGCCTGCGGAACCGTTTTTCGGCCCGGGCAAAACGCTGCGACATCGATCTCAGGTTCGAATATGATTCGGAGCACCGGATCACGGGCGACCGGATGGGCCTGCAGCGGGTTCTGGAAAACATTCTGGACAATGCTCTGCGGTTCACGCCACGGCAGGGCAAGGTAACCCTGGCCGCCTGGCAGGGAAGTGACGGGGCGGTGTTCGAGATCACCGATACCGGAATCGGCATACCTGCCGAACGGCTGGACCAGTTGTTCACCCCCTTCTCGCTGGAAGATGCCATGGTGCGCAAGGACGGGGCCGGCATGTGCCTGGGGCTGGCCATTGCCCGGGCCATTACCGAACTCAATGGTGGGGAAATTGCCATTGACAGCCAGCCCAGCATCGGCACGACGGTTGCCGTCAGCCTGCCCAGCCAGCCGCCCCGGGATGCGCAGCATCAACCAGTGGGAAATGCTGCCTGACACAGGTGCCGCCCGACGGCTCTCCTTCAGGTGCCCTCCCCTTCAGATGCATTCAACCCTGCTCCCCTGTTCGCCCTGTCGCTGCTTCCCTCCCCTTGCCGTCTGCAAACCAGATATCGCGCGCCGCCATGACCCTTTGGCGCATGGCCTCAAGGTCCTGGGAAAGAAGATCGAAGGAGGGATAGTTGGTCAGGCGGGCCACAAGGGCCCGGAAGGCGTCGG
The DNA here is from genome assembly GCA_027082895.1 of Hyphomicrobiales bacterium. Classification (GTDB taxonomy): domain Bacteria; phylum Pseudomonadota; class Alphaproteobacteria; order Rhizobiales; family Devosiaceae; genus DROE01. The sequence goes on from JALWTJ010000001.1 coordinate 1,472, forward strand.
ACCATTGTTCCGCCTCGAGGGGATTTATCAGGCAGGCCGTGGCAATCTGCATGGTGGTGGCCATCAATGTATAGCTCCGGGCCAGGCCTTCACCTGCGGGCAGCAGTCCGGACGTGCAAAGAGTGCGCAAAATCGCCGGCACATCACGCCGCCTGTCCGCCAGCAGCGGATAGTGAAGCAGCACCGCCGACTGGGCAATGAATTCGATGTCGGTCAACCCCCCGTCCACCAGCTTGAGATCCAGATCATGGCGGGGGGGACGTTCGCGCAGCAGGCGCTGGCGCATGTCCTTGACGTCTCTCAGGATGGCTGATGCGGAACGTTTCCGGCCCAGTATCCGGTCAATGCTGGCTTCCACCTGCTGGCAGAACCCCTTGCTGCCATAAACCGGGCGGGCCCGGGTCAGTGCCTGATGCTCCCATGTCCAGGCCTTTTCCATCTGGTAGGCTTCGAACCCGGACAGGGAGGTGGCAAGGGGCCCTGCATTTCCGGAAGGGCGCAGGCGCATGTCGATTTCGTACAAGACCCCTTGCGCGGTTTGCGCGGAAAGGGCGGCGACAAGGCGCTGGGTAAGGCGGGCAAAATAGGGAATCGTTTCCAGCGGGCGTTCCCCATCCGAGCGCTCTTTATCTTCGGGCACCTGGTAGAGCAGGATCACATCCAGATCTGAGGTGGCGCTCATCTGCCGGCTGGCCAGACGGCCAAACGCCAGCAGCCCCACTTCCGCCCCCTCGATCACGCCGTGGCGGGCAGCAAATTCCGCCCGCACCCGGTCGAACAGCACCTGCAACAGGGTCTGGGCGATGTTGGCAAACTGGACGGCGGCGCGGTCCGCGGAAATGGTCCCCGAGATCAGCCCGGCGGAAACAAGGAATTTCTGTTCCTGCCCGATGATGCGCGCCCTGTCGATCAGGTCTTCGAAATCCGTGGCCTCGCGCAGAAAGGTTTCCACCTTTTGCCGCATCTTTTGCGGCGACATCACTTCCCCGGTGCGGGCGGGGTCGATCATACCGTCCAGCACATGGGCGCGGCGAATGACCTCTTCGGCCATGCGGGCGGCCGAGGCCATGAAGGCAACCAGAAGCTGGCACAGTTCGGGGCGGGTGCGCAGCATGGCAAACAGTTGCACACCGGCGGGCAGGCGGGACACGAAATCATCAAAGCGCTGCAAGGCCTGATCGGCATTTCCGGTCCTGCCAAGGGTCTGCAACAGCAGGGGCACCAGCTCGGTCAGGTGCGCGCGCGATGCGGCGGCACGGGTGGCCGCATAGCCTCCATAGTGCCATTTGCGAATAAGGGCGGAGGCCCGGCGCGGATCGGCAAAGCCCATACCCGACAGGTTTTCCAGCGTTGCGGGATCGTCGTCGGTTCCGGTAAACACCAGACTGCCGGAACGGGTGGCCAGGTCGGACTGGCGGACAAACAGGTTGGCATAATTTTCGGACACGACAGCAAGGGTTGCCTGGTATTTTCTCTCGAAGTCCGGGATGGTTTCAAACCCCATCAGCACAGCAATGGCCAGCAGGGCCTCCGCATTGTCCGGCAGCTTGTGGGTCTGTTCGTCATTGCGCATCTGGATGCGGTTTTCCACCGCCCGCAAAAACCAGTAGCACCGGGTCAGATCGTCGGCACTTTGCCGGGTGATCCAGCCTGATTCCGCCAACCGTTCAAGGGCGGTCTGGGTAGGAATAACCCGCAATTCGGGTTCCCGGCCGCCGGCAATGAGTTGCTGGGTCTGGGCAAAGAATTCGATTTCCCTTATCCCCCCCTGCCCCAGCTTCACATTGTGCCCGGCCAGCCGGGTGGCATCGGTATTGGTGGCCATGTTGATCTGGCGCTTCATGGCCTGAATGTCGGCAATGGTGGCAAAATCCAGATGCTTGCGCCAGATGAAGGGGGACAGATCGGCAAGGAACCGTGCGCCCACCGCGCCATCGCCCGCAGCTTGCCGGGCCTTGATCCAGGCGGCCCGTTCCCAGTTCTGTCCCCGCGCCTCGTAATAGGTCAGCGCCGCATCCACCGACAGGGCAACGGGGGTTGAGCCGGGATCGGGGCGCAACCTGAGATCGGTGCGAAACACATAGCCGTTCCCGGTCCGCTCCTGCATCAGGGATGCCAGCCGCTGCACGAGCCGGGTATAGGTCTGCGATGCGTTCTCGGGATCGGTCAGCACCCCGGCTGCGGGGTCGAAAAAGGCCACGATGTCGATATCGGAGGAATAATTCAGTTCCCGGCCGCCATGCTTGCCAAGGGCAATGATGGCCAGTCCGCAATTTTCCCCGTTAACGGGCCTGCCCCCACCATCCGAAACGGAACGGAACCGGCCCGCCTGGACCGCATCGCGCACCAGGAATTCAAGACCCGCCGAAAGGCAGGTATCTGCCAGATCGCTCAGGGCCTCCGCGGCCTGCCGTGGGGTCCAGACGCCCCCCGTTTCGGCCACTGCAATCAGGAGGGCGGCGCGGGACTTGGCGCGGCGCAGGGCCTCGGAAATGGCATCACGGGTGGCGGCTGTCTGTCCGGCGGTAGCTGCTTGGGCAAGAATGGCATCAAGGGTCTTGCGAGGCGAAGCAAACAGGGCGGAAACCAGAAAACCGGCATGCTTTTGGGCCAGGTCCGCCAGATAGGGAGCGGCAGCAAACAGGGGGCCAAGTACAGGCCGGGCCGCATTTACCCGCTCGCTATCGGAAGCGGACAATTCGCCCTGCCACTGGTCGAAACGGTCCGGTGGGAGCACCTGCGGCAGCGGGACGAACTGTTCAATCACCTGTCATGCCTTTCCTGTGCGGGCGCCCACGCCAGTGTTTCCATTTTTTGCAAATTCGCACTGCCCGTCATTTCAGACCGCCATCCGGGCAAAGGTCAAGACAGGCCACAAAACGAAAGGGGATAATCCCCGGAGGCTATCCGTTTTCTTCCCCCGGTTCGGGCAGGGAAATGACGGCATGGGTGCCGGGGTGATTGTCTTCCAGCGCAAAGGTGCCCCTGTGCAGGCGGGCCACGGCTGAAACAAGGGACAGGCCCAGACCCGAGCCGGGCTCGGTACGGCTCTTTTCTAGGCGGACGAAGCGTTCCAGCACCCTTTTTCGGTCAGCTTCAGGGATTCCGGGGCCCCTGTCGGCAACAAAGATATGGATGCGCTCCCCGCGCCGCCGCACGCCGACCCGGATGGTGCGACGCTCCGCATCATCGGGCCCTTCCGGTGCCCCGTTGCCGGATTTCAGACCGTATTTTATGGCATTTTCCAACAGGTTGACCAGGGCCTGGGACAGCAGTTCCCGGTTGGCATTGGCGAAAATGAGCGGTTCCACATCCTCCTCCAGCATGCCCCCCGCATCTTCGATCACGGGGCCATATAATTCGCAGATGTCGGCCACGACCTCGGAAATGTTGACATTGGACAGGGCGTTGGTGCGCGAGCCCGCCTCGATGCGGGCGATCAGCAGCAGGGCATTGAAGGTGGCGATAAGCTGATCGCTTTCCGCGATGGTGGATTCAAGGGCCTTGCGGTGGTCTTCATCGGAACGCCCCTCGCGCAGGGCAGCTTCGGCCCGATTGCGCAGGCGGGTCAGGGGTGTCTTGAGATCATGGGCCACATTGTCGGTCACTTCCTTGAGGCCCTGCATGAGCTGTTCGATCCGGTCCAGCATGTCGTTGAGGCCGCTTGCCAGCTCGTCGAATTCATCGTTACGCCGGGTCACCGGCACCCGTTCGGACATGTTGCCGGCCATGATCACGCGGGTGGTGGCGTTGATGGTATCAATGCGGCGCAGGACACGGCGGGCTGTCAGCAGCCCGGCAAGGGCAGAGAAGATGACGATTCCCCCCAGCCCGTAGGCCAGGGTGCGCACGATGATCTGGGTGAAATCACGCCGCTGAACGATGTCACGCCCCACGACGAGGCGCAGGCCCGAATCCAGCCTTTCGGACGTGACCACCGCCTGGGCCTGTCGCGGCGGTGGCGGCACAACATCGGAATCCCGACGCGCGCCGGAACGCCTCGGATTGTCCCGGTTGGAACGTTGCGAACGGCCGAAGGCTTCCACCGGGCTGTAGGAAAAGGTGTAGTGGCCGGGATGGGCCAGAACATCGCTGGGCACATCGGGAAAATTGCCGGCGATCATTTCACCGGCCGCATTGCCAAGATAATAGATGCCGGGACCGGGTTGGCTGGCCAGCCGCTGCACGGCGAAAATCAGGGCCCTCAAGGATCCGCGCCGGTCCAGATTGCGCAGCTGGCGCACTTCCCAGTTCACTTCCCGCGCCTGAACCCGCTGGATTTCGATGGAGGTCTGAAAGCCAACATAGCCCAGAAGGCCGACGGAAAAGATGATGAAGATCAGTATGAACAGCGCCGTCAGACGTACGGTGGTGGTGCGCCAGAGTTTGACGATGCTATTCACTGATCATGTACCCGGCGCCGCGAATGGTCTGCAGCAACTGCTTTTTCTGCCCCCGGTCGATCTTGGCCCTGAGGCGGGACATGTGTACATCAATGACGTTGGTCTGGGGGTCGAAATGATAATCCCAGACATTTTCCAGCAGCATGGTGCGTGTCACCACCTGCCCGGAATATTTCATGAGATATTCCAGCAGCCGGTATTCACGGGGCTGCAGTGAAATCTTCTCCCCTGCCCGCGTGACCTGCCGTGACAGGCGGTCCAGGGTCAGGTCGCCCACCTGGTAGGATGTGGCCGCTTCGGAAGGGGTGGAGCGGCGGGCCAGGACCTCGATCCGGGCCAGCAATTCGGTAAAGGCGTAAGGCTTTGTCAGGTAGTCGTCGCCCCCGGAGCGCAGGCCGGTCACCCGGTCTTCCACTTCACCAAGGGCAGACAGGATGAGAACCGGCGTCTTGTTGCCCTCCACACGCAGGGACTCGATGATCGAAATGCCATCGCGGCGGGGCAGCATGCGGTCAATGATCAGAACATCATATTCCATGGCCGAGGCCATGGCGAATCCGGTTTCCCCGTCGCTGGCATGGTGGGCCACATGGCCGGCCTGGTCGAGGGCCTGCATGAGATAGGTTGCTGCTTCCCGGTCGTCTTCTATCAGCAGAATCTTCATGAATCAGACCTTAGCAGTTTTGACGTTCAGAACAATCATGCGGCCCCGGTGAAACCGGGACCGCATGATCTTGCGTTTGCCGGATCAGTTGAGGGGCATACCGACAAACCTTACCCTGCCGTCACGGGCGGCCTTGATCAGGACGGTCTCGCCACCGTCCGACTTGATGGTGGACAGGATGTTTTCGAACTGATCCGTCGAAACCAGATCCTCACCATCGGCCTGCAGCAGGACATCGCCGGGAGCGAAGCCCTTGCGGGCGGCATTGGAGTCCGGCATCACATCGGCAACCACCAGACCGGGGCCCGCATCGTTGGGCATCAGGACCAGCCCGACGCTGGTGGAGGCGGGGGCGGCAGGTGCCGGCAACTGGTTGTCCTGGGGCACCTCGGTCAGGCTCTGTTCGACCCGGGTTGCAAGGACGACATTGAAGGCAACTTCCTTGCCATCGCGCCAGACAACCACGTCAACGGGGGTTCCGGGTGCCAGCCGTGCCACGGTACGGGTCAGGTCGAGGGCATCGTCGATCAGTTCCCCATTGACCTTCAGGATGACATCGCCGGCCATGATCCCCGCCTTGCCTGCGGGACCATCCGGTGTCGGTTCGGTCACGATGGCGCCACGGGCGCGGTTCAACCCGAGGGAACGGGCAATATCATCGGTCACGTTCTGGATGCCAACGCCCAGGAAACCGCGGGTCACATGACCATCATCCATCAGGTCGGTCACCACCTGTTTTACCGTGTCCGCGGGAATGGCAAAGGCGATGCCCACATTGCCACCATTGGGGGAGAAGATGGCCGTGTTCACACCAACAACCTTGCCTTCAAGATTGAAGGTCGGACCACCGGAATTGCCGCGGTTGATGGCCGCGTCGATCTGGAGGAAATCGCCGTAGGAGTTGGCCGAAATGTCCCGGCCACGGGCCGAGATGATACCGGCGGTAACGGTGCCGCCCAGGCCGAACGGATTGCCCACGGCAACCACCCAGTCGCCAATGCGGACGTCCTTGTCGGCAAATTCCACGTAGGGTAGATCCTTGGCGCCCTCGATGCGCAGCAGGGCCAGGTCCGTGCGCCGGTCGGTGCCGATCAGGGTTGCGACATGCTCGTCCCCATTGTCATCGACAATGGTGATGTCCTGGGCGTTTTCAACCACATGGTTGTTGGTCACCACCAGCCCGTCCGCGGAAATGATGAAACCGGATCCGGCTGCCTGGAAGCGCCGGGTCTGGGGACGGCCATTGGGACCACCGGGGAAATCGCGCTGGAACTGATCAAAGAAGCGGCGCAGGGGATGATCGGGAGGCAGGTCCGGGAACTGGAAGAAGAAATCGCCACCATTTCCCAGGTTGCGAATCTGCTGCTGCCCTTCGACACGAATGGACACCACGGCAGGCTTGACCGCCTCAACAAGGTCGGCAAAGCTGGCGGGAGCACCCACTTTTACCGAAATCTGCGCCGTTGTCTGTTGTACCGACAGCATGATGCCGGTACCGGATACGGCCAGGATGGCAGCAACGGACGTCGCCGTCAGCCATTTCCTGGCACGGATAAAATTCAGGGGTTTCATTGTTGTTTCTCCTAGATAAACCAACCCTCAACAGGTGAGGATGGTCTAATCCAGGCCACCTTTCCTGCCCATTACATCAACATTAAAAAACGGTAATGCTTGGGGCTAAATCGTGACAGGAACTGTCAAATTCCCAGCCAGGCACGCCGGGCGAGATCAAGAGCCACCAGGGTCAGGATGAGGCGGAAGGCAATCCGGAACATGCGTTCGGGCACCCGGTCCAGCAGCAGGCCGCCGCCATAGGTGCCGATAAAGCCGCTGATGACCATGGCCAGAATCAGGGGCACATATTGCCAGAAGGCAAATCCGAACAGGCTGAAGGCAACGAACTTGAAGATGTTCTGCCCCGTCATCAGAAAAGCATGAGTGCCCACGATCTGGCGCCGGTCGGTCAGGTTGCGCAGGAAGGAAATGACGAGAGGCCCGGAAATGCCCACGATCATGCCGACAAAACTGGTGAACGTGCCGGCGATGGTGGTGCTGAGGGGACCACGGCCGTTGATGGCCGGCTTGGGTGCCCACACCGTATAGAGCAGGAACAGGGCAATGGCCCCCCTGAACCAGCTTTCGGGCAGCCAGAAGGCAACCCGTGCCCCAAGGAGAGCGCCAAGGGCCGACCCCAGAATGAACCAGCCGGCAAAATCCCACTGGATATAGGCGCGGCGCAGCACGGCGCGGCCACCATTGGATCCCAGCTGGATGGCCCCGTGCACGGGCACGAGGACGGCCGGGGGCAGAAAAAGACTCATGACCGCAATCAGCAGAGAACCGCCCCCAAGGCCGAATGTGGCGGTAATGGCCGACGTCAGGGCACTCAGGGCCACGAGAAAAAGGCTGGTGGCCGGGCTCAGGCCGGGCGCAGAAACGATCGAAAGAAGCTCATTCATGGGGAAGGGTGCGAAGCCGCCACGGGATGCAACGGGGCTGCGGTGGCGGTCTTGTTCCTTGTGCCTGGTTGTCACTTTGCGAATGACTGCGAAGACATTCGTCCATGGGTGACACGGCTATAGCGGGAAAGCCGTCAAAGTTCAAACCGCCGGCAGCAGCATGGGCTCGCCCCTGCCCGGCTTCACCTTCTGTCCGACCTGTTTTTTGCTAAAATCGTCAACTGTTCAGGGAATCGGATTTCTCGATCAGGGATTGCAACGCCTCCTCCTCCTCCGGCGTCATGCGGACAGCGCCGGCCATGGCGGCGTTGCGCTTGCGAATGCGCCTCACGTTCCAGATCAGGACAAGAATGCCGATGGCCAGCACCACGGGCGCGGCAATCCACAGGGCAAGATTGTGCAGGGAAAAGCTCGGATTGAGCAGCACGAACTCCCCGTAGCGATCCACCAGATAGGCCACTACCTGGGCATCCGAATCACCGGCCACCAGCCGCTCACGCACCAGCAGGCGCAGATCCCGGGCCAGTTCGGCGTCCGAATCATCAATGGTCTGGTTCTGACACACGAGGCAGCGCAGACCGCTGGAAATGGCCCGGGCGCGCGCTTCCAGAACCGGATCATCCAGCATTTCGTCGGGATTGACCGCCAGGGCGGGGGAAACCAGCACCGGAGACATCAGGGCAGCAAGAACAAGCAGCACCGTGCCAAGGGAAAAGAAACGTCTTGCAGCCATCCATATCATTGTACTGTTACCGCCTTTTTTTCATGCGCACGACTCGCCGCCGATTTGGGCACACCAACCCGCAATTTCCGGTCGGTAAGGGAAATGAACCCGGCCAGCGCCATCAGCAG
>JALWTJ010000002.1 GCA_027082895.1 Hyphomicrobiales bacterium
CTACCGGCCTGCCCGCTTCCCTCGTCCAGACCATCCTGCTGGAAATGGATCTGGCCGGACGAATCGAACGATCGGCGGGACAACTCGTCGCACTGACCTGAAAAAGAGCGGCAAAAGCGCCCCTTTCCACCATCCGAACTCGGCCATGGCACAACGGGGAATTGACACACCCATTCCCTTTCACCATGTTGGCGCCCTCAGCGCACCGGTTGAATCGGGCAGATTTCTGGCAGAAAACCCGGGAAATCCTGCCCGTTCGACGCCATCGGGCGCCCCCACCAACAAAATGGCAGAACCGCCTCACTCCTGCGACAATTGCTCGGCACACACCCCCCGGCACATCGATCCCGAAAGAAAAATTTCCATGAAACTGGTCATCGTCGAAAGCCCGGCAAAAGCCAAGACAATCAACAAATATCTGGGCAAGGACTATGAGGTTCTCGCCAGCTTTGGCCATGTACGCGACCTGCCCGCCAAGGACGGATCCGTACGGCCGGACGAGGATTTCGCCATGTCCTGGGACGTGGACAGCGCCGCAAAGAAGCGCATTGCCGACATCGTGCGCGCCACGAAAAAAGCCGACGAGATCATCCTTGCGACCGACCCGGACCGGGAAGGGGAAGCCATTTCCTGGCATGTGCTGGAAATCCTGAAGGAAAAGAAGGCCCTCAAGGACAAGCCCGTCAAGCGCGTGGTTTTCAACGCCATCACCAAGTCTGCCGTCACCGACGCCATGGCCCATCCGCGCGATATCGACACGCCGCTGGTCGATGCCTACCTTGCCCGGCGTGCCCTGGATTACCTGGTCGGTTTTACCCTGTCCCCGGTGCTGTGGCGCAAGCTTCCCGGCTCCCGCTCCGCCGGGCGGGTGCAATCCGTTGCCCTGCGCATCGTGTGCGACCGGGAAACCGAGATCGAAAAATTCAAGCCGGTGGAATACTGGAACATCACCAGCAATTTTGAACAGGCCGGCAAGCCGTTCCAGGCCCGCCTTTATGCCCTTGACGGCAAGAAAACCGACAAGCTGGACATAAAAACCCGGGAGCAGGCCGAAAACATCCGCACCGCCATCATGAACGGCACCGCCAGCGTGGCCAAGCTGGAAAAGAAGCCCACGCGCCGCAACCCTTATGCCCCCTATACCACATCCACCCTGCAACAGGACGCTTCCAGCCGCCTTGGCATGGCCCCCGGCCGCACCATGCGCATTGCCCAGCGCCTGTACGAAGGGGTGGAGGTGGGCGGCGAAACCATTGGTGTCATCACCTACATGCGAACCGATGGCGTGCAGATGGCCCCTGAGGCCATCGCCCAGACCCGGCGCGCCATCACCGGGCAGTTCGGCGACGAATACCTGCCCGAAAAGCCCCGCTTCTACCAGACCAGGGCCAAGAACGCCCAGGAAGCCCACGAAGCCATCCGGCCCACCGACCTGTTCCGGCACCCCGATGCCCTGCGCCATCTGGACCCGGACCAGCATCGCCTGTACGAACTGATCTGGCGGCGCACCCTTGCCTCCCAGATGCGCGCGGCGCAGATCGAACGGACCACTGCGGATCTGGACATTTCCGACAGCCCCCTGCCCGTCACCCTGCGCGCTGTCGGCTCCGTCATCACCTTCCCCGGCTTCCTCAAGGTCTATGGCACCGGCACGACCCCTTCCGGGAATGCCGGCACCGAAAAAGATGGTGACAAGCCGGATCAGGATCGCGAACTACCCCCTCTTGAAGTGGGGGACCAGCCGACCCTGATTGCCTGCATGGCAGATCAGATGTTCACCAAGCCCCCCGCCCGCTACACGGAAGCGTCCCTGATCAAGCGCATGGAAGAGTTGGGCATTGGCCGCCCTTCCACCTACGCATCCACCCTGTCCACCCTGCAGGAGCGCAACTATCTGCGCCTGGAAAAGCGCACCCTGATCCCCGAAGATCGCGGCCGGGTGGTCACCGCCTTCCTGTCCAGCTTCTTTTCCAAATATGTGGGCTTCGACTTTACCGCTTCCCTGGAGGAGCAACTGGACCAGATTTCCGCCGGGGACGTGGCCTACAAGGACGTGCTGCGCAACTTCTGGACCGATTTCTCCGCCCATGTGGAGGAAACCCGCGATCTCCGGGTGTCCGAGGTACTGGACACCCTGAACGATCTGCTGGCCGACCATATCTTTCCCCCGCGCGAGGATGGCAGCGACCCCCGGCTCTGCCCCACTTGCAAGACGGGCCGCCTCTCCCTCAAGCTGGGCAGATATGGCGCTTTCATCGGCTGCGAAAACTATCCCGAGTGCAAGCACACCCACCAGTTGTCCGAAGCAGCCACCGGCAAGGCCGCCGACAGCGCCGGACAGGACAAGGTACTGGGCGTGCACCCGGAGACCGGCCTGGAAGTGCTTCTCAAATCGGGTCGGTTCGGCCCCTATGTACAGATGGGCGAAGGCAAGGAAGCCAAGCGCACCAGCCTGCC
>JALWTJ010000003.1 GCA_027082895.1 Hyphomicrobiales bacterium
TTGGTTTCCAGCAGAACCAGGTGCATGGCGGCGAAGGCATCGGGTTCTTTTGCAATCACGCGCAGGGCGTCGGTCAGAAGGGTGCCGCGACCGGGGCCCAGTTCCACCAGGTCGAAATGTTCGGGCTGGCCCAGAATGCGCCACTGGATGAGAACCCAGATTCCGATCATTTCTCCGAACAGTTGCGATATTTCGGGGGCGGTTACGAAATCGCCGGCGCTGCCAAGGGGATCCCGGCTGCGGTAATAGCCGTGCTGCGGATGGGTCAGGCACAGCTGCATGTAGCGGGACAGGGAGAGGGGCCCCTGGGTTTCGATCAGCAGTTGAAGCTCCCGCATCAGGGGAGAGGCGGCAGGGGCCTTTGGCCGGGGGTCAGACATTTGCGGGCGGTTTCCTGAGGCTGAAGAATATCAGTGTCAGTCCGCCGATGAGGACGGGCAGGGTCAGCACCATGCCTTCGGTCAGCCACCCGGTGCCCAGAAGATAACCGATCTGGACATCGGGCAGGCGGACCTGTTCCACGGCGAGACGCGACAGGGCATAGCCGGTGCCGAACAGGCCGGCCACCAGCCCCGGGCGGCGCAGACCATAAAGGATCTGGGTGACGAAGCGCAGCACCAGAAACAGGACCAGTCCTTCAAGGGCGGCTTCGTACAACTGGCTTGGATGGCGCGGAACATCACCGCCCCCGGGAAAGATGATGCCCCAGGGCAGGCTGGTGGGGCGGCCATACAATTCGCCATTGATGAAATTGGCGATGCGCCCCAGCATCAGGCCGATGGGGGAAACGGCTCCCAGCAGATCAAGGGCGGACAGGAAGCTGGCCTTCTTGTGGCGGACGAAAAAGAACATGGCGGTCATGATACCGAGCAGGCCGCCATGGAAGGACATGCCCCCCTGCCAGGTCTGGAATATGGCGAGGGGGTTTTCGAGGAAATAGGGCAGGTTGTAGAACAGCACATAGCCCAGCCGTCCCCCGACAATGGCGCCGATCACAGCCCACATGGCAAAGTCCACGAACTGGTCCGGGGTCAGGGGCGGGGTGTTGTTGGCCCACAGGGATTTCCGCCTGAGTAGGGTGCGGCCATAGAAAATGCCAAGGGCGACCCCCAAAAGGTAGGAAAGGGCATACCAGCGTACCACCAGCGGGCCGATGGAAAAAGCTATGGGGTCAATATCCGGGAAGGGCAATTTCGTTCTCCAATGGATCGCCGGAAAGAAGAGGGCCGCCGGGAAGAATGGGTCTGGGGAAGATGGGAGACGGGCGGGCTCTGGTCAAGTGGACGAATGGTTCCTACATAGGTAAACGGATCACATTTGTGAAAAGAAAAGGGCACTTTACTCATGAACAATCAGGGAAGCAGGATCTTTGATGACATCGGCCGGTTGATGAATGATGCGGCCGGTGTTGCCGACGGGGTCCGCCGGGAAGCGGAAACGGCATTCAAGTCGCAGATGGAAAGGATCATCGGCGATCTGGACCTTGTGCGTCGGGAGGATTTCGAGGTTCTCAAGGAAATCGTCGAGATTCAGGGCGAGGAAATCGCGCAGTTGCAAAAGGAACTTTCCGGCTTTCGTACCCGCAAGAAGGCGCCCCGCAAATAGCTGGGCAGGACACCGTCCCTTGCGAGATGCGTTGTCTGGGCAGAATCCTTGTTGCCACGGCAAGGGGGCAGGTGCGCCGGGGGAGAGGTCATTTCCTTGTGCATAAGCTGTTCACAAGCCGGCCATTGCCTCTCCTGTTAATCTTTCGTTAACCATGATCAGGAGATCATCCACAGGAGAAATGCCATTGGCTCGATGAACCGCGTGCCAGAATCAGCGATAGCGGTGTAACGTTGATGGCAGGCGCGATTCGTCGGGGCAGACAGGCCTTGTTTACGTTCGTGTCTGGTTGAATTTTTGGCGTGCGGGCGGCTTTGCCGGCGCGGTGCGGACCTGAACTCCGAGGCGGCGAAAGAAATGGCATTATTGCTGGAAAGCGAACCTGATCGTTCCATGCATCCGGTGGATATCATCGAGCATATTGCCTCGATCAATGACTGGCTGTTCGAACGTCAGGATGCGGACGAGATTTCCATTACCCTGAAGGGGGGGTGGAGCGATTATCACGTTACCTTTTCCTGGATGGAGCATCTGGAATCCCTGCATGTGGCCAGTGCCTTCGACCTGAAGGTGCCCCAGGCCCGGCGCGACGAGGTCCGGCGCCTGATTGCACGGATCAACGAGCAGATGTGGATCGGTCATTTTGACATCTGGGACAAGGAGGGGGTGGTGCTGTTTCGCAATGCCCATCTTCTTTCGGGGGGGGCGGAAGTCACCCCTCACCAGTGTGAAACCCTGATCCGTTCGGCGACCGAGGCATGCGACCATTATTATCAGGCCTTTCAGTTCGTGGTATGGGCGGGGAAATCGGCGCAGGAGGCCCTGGATTACGTCATGTTCGAAACGGC
>JALWTJ010000004.1 GCA_027082895.1 Hyphomicrobiales bacterium
CATGCAGCAGGCCCGGCACCCCCATCAGGCTGGCGGTCAGAAACGGGGGAAAACACGGATAGCCGCCAAAGGCGACCACCCCGTCCGGCCGTACCTTGCGAATCATGCCGAAACTGCGCGCCATTCCGTGCAATATGGTCAGGCCCGCCTTGAAAAACTTGATCGGATTGCGCAGGGACGGCGTTGCCGCGGGAATGATGTGCACCTGCCGCGCCGGAAAATCCGCCCCATAGGACTGCACCCGCTCATCGGTCGCCAGATGCACCTCATGGCCGCGCCGGTTCAGTTCCTGGGCAAGGGCCATGGCCGGAAACAGGTGCCCCCCCGTTCCCCCCGCCATGAGAATAAATGTTGCCATGCACCAATCACCTAAGCACTTTGCGCCGCCTGTCCCCGGTAAGCCGGAAGGCCGGTGGCGAATTTTTCTTCCGGCCTGCGCCGGGTCAATGCCAGAATCAGCCCCACCGAAAAGGCCGTGGCCAGCATGGAGGTGCCCCCGTAGGAAACAAATGGCAACGTCATGCCCTTGGCCGGAATGAGATTGAGATTAACCGCCAGATTTATGGCGGATTGGAGGCCGAACTGGATAGCCAGCGTACTGGCGGCCAGCCGGGCAAACACCGAATTCTGCTTTTGCGCAATGAACAGGGCGCGCAGGGTAATAAAGCCGATCAGTCCCACCAGAAGCAGGCAGAACAGGATCCCGAATTCCCCCGCCGCGGCCGCAAAGACGAAATCCGCGTGGGCGTCCGGAACCGCCCGCCGGGCAATGGCCTCCCCCGGCCCCCGGCCGAACCAGCCCCCTTCCAGAAGGGACTGCAAGGCCCTGTCCACCTGGTAATTGTCCGTACTGCCGGGACTGAGAAAACCGTTCACCCGCCGCGCCACATGGGGAAAGACGAAATAGGCCAGCACCGCGCCGCCACTTCCCACCCCCAGAAGAATACCGATCAGCCACCAGGAAATGCCAGCCAGAAACAGCAGCGCCGCCCAGGTGCTCACGATCAGCACTGTCTGCCCGAAATCCGGCTGCAAGAGCAGCAGGGCCACGATGACCGCAAGAATGGCAAAGGCCATCAGCCGCGCCGGCATGTCCGGATTCTTCATCTTTTCCGCGAACAGCCAGGCCGCAATGACGGCAAAGGCGGGCTTCACGAACTCGGAAGGCTGAATGGTCTGCCCGAACAGGGAAATCCAGCGCCGCGACCCCTTTACATCCACCCCGAATTTCAGGGTGATCAGCAACAGGAAAATGGAAGCGGCCAGAACGGCCAGCGCACCGAAACGGGCCTGACGGGCATTCAGAAAGGAAACACCGACCATGATGGCAAGGGTCGGAATGGAAAACAGAACATGGCGCACGACGAAAAACCAGCTGGACAGGTTCAACCGCTCCGCCACCGGCGGACTTGCGGCAAAGGACAGGATGACCCCGGCGAGCAGCAGCAGCACCAGTGCGCCCAGCAGCTCCCGGTCCACCGTCCACCACCATTCCGCAACCGGCGTTTTTCGTGCCCGTGAAAACATGAAGACCAATGACGCACCCGCAAGGGTAACGCTCCCCGAATTTTTTTGCGTTAATCAGGGTTTAAGTATAGCCCGGCACTGGTTACCAGTTCCCCAATAACCGGTGAATTCACCATGACGGGCGCTCCCCTGCCCCTGACTGCTTCAGCGCAACTTGAGCGAAGACAGCCCGATAAGCGCCAGCACGAAGGATATGATCCAGAACCGGATCACGATCTGGCTCTCCGTCCAGCCCATGTGCTCGAAATGGTGATGGATCGGCGCCATGCGGAACACCCGCTTGCCCGTGAGCTTGAAACTAGTCACCTGAACGATCACCGACAGGGTTTCCAAAACGAACAGACCGCCAATGATGGCCAGCACGATTTCATGCTTGGTCGCAACGGCAATGGAGCCCAGCGCGCCCCCCAATGCCAGCGAGCCGGTATCCCCCATGAAGATCTGGGCCGGCGGAGCATTGAACCACAAAAAACCCAGCCCAGCCCCGATCAGGGCCCCGCACACCACGGCGAGTTCCCCCGTACCCGGAACGAAATTGACCAGCAGATAATCGGAAAATGTCACATTGCCCACCAGATAGGCAATCAGCCCGAAACAGGCCGCCGCGATCATGACCGGCACGATGGCCAGCCCGTCCAGCCCGTCGGTCAGGTTGACCGCGTTCCCCGCTCCAAGAATGACGAAGGCGCCAAAGGCAAAGAAGAAATATCCCATGTCCAGGGACAGGCCCTTGACGAAGGGGAACAGCAGGGAGGTGGAAAAGTCCGCCTGAGAAATGCGCGCCAGCGCGATGCAGGCGACAAGGCCCACCGCCGCTTCCAGTGTCAGCCGCAACCTTCCCGAAAAACCGTTATTGTTCGATCCCCGGGTGATCTTGAGATAATCATCGTAAAAACCGATGGCGCCGAAAC
>JALWTJ010000005.1 GCA_027082895.1 Hyphomicrobiales bacterium
GCTGCGAAAATCCTCAATGTCCGTGTCTGCCAGATCAATGGCAGCCTGCACTACATCATTGATGTGCTGCGGCGGAACGGGCTGGCGCAACACTTTGTCTTGCGCGGAAGCGACGGCTCCCCTTACATTGGCGGATAGATTCTTATCCGGGAGGTAGCGGGGCGATGCGTATTCTGGTTGTCGAAGACGACAAGAACCTCAATCGTCAGATCAAGGAAGCGCTGGAAGAGGCCGACTATGTGGTCGATGTTGCCTTTGATGGCGAAGAGGGGCATTTTCTGGGAGACACCGAGCCCTATGATGCGGTGGTTCTGGATATCGGCCTGCCCCAGATGGACGGGCTGAGTGTTCTTGAAGCCTGGCGGCGGGACGGGCGCGACATGCCGGTGCTGATCCTGACCGCCCGCGACCGATGGAGCGACAAGGTGCAGGGCATTGATGCGGGGGCCGACGATTATGTGGCCAAGCCCTTTCACATGGAAGAGATCCTGGCCCGCATTCGTGCATTGGTGCGTCGTGCTGCCGGGCATGCCTCCAACGAGATCGAGGTGGCCGGCGTCCGCATGGATGTGGGCGCGGGCCGCGTGACCGTTGACGGCAAGGCCCTGAAACTGACATCCCATGAATTCCGGCTTCTGGCCTACCTGATGCATCACAAGGGCAAGGTCATTTCCCGTACCGAGTTGACCGAGCATCTCTACGATCAGGATTTTGACCGGGACTCCAACACCATCGAGGTCTTTGTCGGCCGCCTGCGCAAGAAACTTCCCAAGAACTGCATCGAAACGGTGCGCGGTCTGGGTTATCAGATCAACGATAACTGATGCGCAAGGGCTCGATTGCGGCACGCCTGTTCTGGTTGTCGGCGGCCTGGGCGGTGGTGGCGCTGATTGCGACCGGCCTGCTTCTGACGGCTCTTTACACGCGGGCCCTTGACCGCTCTCAGATGGAAACCCTCAATTTCAACCTTGAAACGCTGGTGGCGCGCACCCTTGAGGCGGGTACGCCCGACGCCCTTGGGGTGGAAGCGCCAAATCCACGTTTCAACCGCAGTGCATCCGGGTGGTACTGGCAGATTTCGGGGGTGGATGGCCAGCTTTTCAATCTGTCCAACTCCCTGGTGGGAAGCCAGATGCCGGCCCTTGACGGCCCCTTCGATTCCAAGAACGCCCGTACGGGTTTCAGAACCGATGATTTCGGAACCCGCATCCGCATCGTGGAGCGCAAGGTCAACATTTTCGACTCCGACCTCGTTTTTTCCGTCTCGGGCAACGCCGATGAAATTGCCAGCCTGGCCAGCCAGTTCCGCAGCCAGACATTTGTCGTTCTGGGAGCCGTCGGAATCATGCTGGCCATCATGAGCGCCATCGTGGCACGGGTGGCCCTGCGTCCGGTGGGCCGCCTGGCCCGCGCCATCGAAAATGTGCGTTCGGGACAGGCCCGATCGGTGGAAGGCAATTATCCCAAGGAACTGACACCGCTGGCCGATGAACTGAACGAATTGCTGCGCTCTAACACCCAGATCGTGGAACGCGCGAAAAGCCAGGTGGGCAATCTGGCCCACGGGTTGAAGACGCCCCTTGCGGTGCTGCGCAACGAGGCCGCCGACCGGGAGGACGATTTTGCCGAGGTGGTGCGCTCGGAAATCGAAAAGATGAATACCCAGGTCAAGACCTATCTTGACCGGGCGCAGATGTCCGCCCGCTCCGCCGTGATCGGCAGCCGCTGCGATGCGGCAAAGATTGTCGGCAGGCTGGTGCGGGTGATGCAGAAACTGCATTGCGAACGACAGGTCAGCCTTGAGGGGGACGGGCAGACCCTGTGGTTTCGTGGCGAGGAGGCGGACCTGGAGGAAATGGTCGGCAACCTGCTGGACAATGCCTGCAAATGGTCGCGGCAGCGCGTCGTTGTTTCCCTGAAGCCGGTGGAAGATGAGAAGGGTCGGAGGCAAATCCGGTTCACCGTCGAGGATGACGGCAAGGGGCTGAGCGAGCAGGAAGCGGTCGAAGTGCTCAAGCGCGGTGTGCGGCTGGATGAAAAAACCGCCGGCAGCGGTCTTGGCCTTGATATTGTCAAGGAACTGGTCGACATATACGGGGGAACGATCCGACTGGAACGTTCCCGGATCGGGGGGCTGAAAGCCATTCTCGTTCTGCCCGCAACCAAATGAAGTCATGGATATTTTCAGTGCGTGCCACCTCTTTCTCATCCCCGCTGCGACTTGCATTTGCCGGTGGGTTGCTCCTCCTTCTTGCCGCCTGTTCCCAGAGCGCGCGCTTTTCCGGTGATCTGGCCTCCGGGCCCGCAACACCTCCGGCAACACCCCTGAGTTCGGCGCGGGTACAGGCGTCCATCAGCGCGCTGGATATTACCGGATTTGTCGATCCCGCGGCCCTGGCTCTGATGACGGACAGTGATCGTGT
>JALWTJ010000006.1 GCA_027082895.1 Hyphomicrobiales bacterium
GCCCGAACCAGCCTGAGGGAACGGGACACCAGTTTCAGGGCATCGGGATGAAACAGGATATCCTCCCGGGCCGCCAGCCAGAACAGGCGGATGAGCGCCACCGGATTGTTTTGGGGCACCTTGTCGGAAACGAAGCGGATGCGCCCCTTTTCCACCACGAAATCCCTTTCGCCATGGATGCGGCGCACCCCGCGGCGCCAGTTGCCCAGGAACCGGCCCAGAAGATCGGGCTGCTTGGCGTGGGCATATTCCAGGGAGGCACAGAACAGGCGGGTCAGGTCCCCCACATCCTTGGCCACCAGAAAATAACGCTTCATGAACCGCTCGACACTGAGCATCCCTGCCCTGTCGGCAAATCCGAGGCGGCGGGCCAGTTCGGGCTGGACGTCAAAATGGAGCTTTTCCTCCGCCCGTCCGGTCAGGAAATGCAGGTTGCAGCGCACGCTCCACAGGAAATCTTCCGCCTTTTCGAACATGCGCAACTCGGAGCGGGAAAAGACCCCCTTGTCCACCAGTTCCCGGTTGGACTTGACGGCATAGAAATACTTGCCGATCCAGAACAGGGTGTTGAGGTCGCGCAAGCCCCCTTTTCCATCCTTGATGTTGGGTTCCACCACATAGCGGGTGTTGCCCATGGCCTCGTGGCGCTGGTCGCGTTCGGCCAGCTTGGCCTCGATGAAACGGGGGCCGGTACCGGCTATGATTTCCTTTTTGAAGCGGCGTTCCAGCATATCGAAAATGTCACGGCTGCCCACGAGAAACCGCGCTTCAAGGGTGGCGGTGCGAATGGTCATGTCGGTTCTGGCCATGCGGATGCAATCGTCCAGGGACCGCACGGCATGGCCGACCTTCTGTCCCAGATCCCAGAGCATGTAGAGGACGAATTCCGTCAGGGCCTCCAGTTCCGTATCGGGCGGCCCGGACAGAATGAACAGCAGGTCGATGTCGGAGCCGGGCGCCAGCGTGGCGCGCCCGTAGCCGCCAACGGCGGCAAGGGACAGCCCCCCCTTGCCGGAAGCGGTCTGGCCGGGAAAGACAAAGGTAATGGCGTAAAGATAGATGGCACGAATGATTTCGTCCTGGGCCGCCGCCAGATTGCGGGCACAACGGGTGCCGCGATGATCCGCCAGCAGATCCTTTTCGGTGGCGCTGCGGGCCTGCTCAAGGGCCTGTTTCAACACGTCCAGCAGAACCTTGCGGGCCGCGGGAGACGCATGATCCTTTCCCTGCAACTGGCGGGTCGTTTCCTCCAGCAACGTGTCTGCCTTCTTCAATATGAAGGCAGGTGGTGGTCTGCGGGATCGGACGGGCGCTGCTGCGCCGGAAACCTTTACCGTCATGAACCGCCATCTTTGCTTTTTGCCACCCGCTTGAGTTCATACAGATATTCAATGGCCTGAAGGGGCGTCAATTGGTCCGGCTCCAGTTTTTCCAGCATTTCAAGTGCCGGGTTGCGGACCGCAGGAGCGGGGGCCGGACGATGGGAAAACAGGGGTAGATCATCAAGCAGGGTGGTGGGAGCATTGTGCTGGCGGTCCTCCAGAATGGCAAGGATCTGGCGCGCGCGCTCCAGAACCGGTTCGGGCAGCCCGGCCAGTCGGGCCACCTGAATGCCATAGGAACGGTCGGCAGCTCCGGGCACCACCTGATGAAGAAAAACCACATCCCCTTCCCATTCACGCACCTTCATGGTGTGGTTGGAAACCCGCTCAAGGGTTGTGGCCAGGGCAGTCATTTCATGAAAATGGGTGGCGAAAAGTGCCCGACAGGCATTTTTCTCATGCAGGGCCTCGGCGGTGGCCCAGGCGATGGACAGGCCGTCGAAAGTAGCGGTTCCCCGGCCGATCTCATCAAGCACGACAAGGGAACGGGCGGTGGCCCGGTTGAGGATGGCAGCGGTTTCCACCATCTCCACCATGAAGGTGGAATGACCACGGGCCAGATCATCGGAGGCCCCGACCCGGGAAAAGAGCCGGTCGACGATGCCGATATGGGCGCTGGCGGCAGGGACGTAGGAGCCGGTCTGGGCAAGAATGGCGATCAGGGCGTTCTGGCGCAAGAATGTCGATTTGCCGCCCATGTTGGGCCCGGTCACCAGCCAGAGCTGCCCCCCCCCTTTTCCGGTATCTGCGCGATCGGAACCCTGCTGCTCATCGGCTGTTTTTTGCCCCTCGAGCGCGCCAAGGCAACAATCATTGGTCACGAAGGGCCTGTTATCGGCCTGAAGGGCCCGTTCGACCACCGGATGACGCCCCTCACGAATATCAAAGGCAAGGGAATTGTCCACTCGTGGACGGCACCAGTTTTCACGAACGGCCAGTGTGGCCATGCTCTGGGTCACATCCAGACGGGCAAGGGCATCGGCCACCCGGTGCAACTGCGCCTGACAGCGTTCCGTTTCGGCCAGCAATTT
>JALWTJ010000007.1 GCA_027082895.1 Hyphomicrobiales bacterium
GCCGGAACAAGCCGAACCCCCGTGATGCGTCTAATCGGCACGCCACTTGTCCCGATCCAGATCCACCACATCATCTTTTCGGTCCCACTGTTCCGGGCGGATACCGGGTTCAGTATCGAACCGGCTGCTGGCGACAAACCCCGCTTCAACGGCAACCCGCGATTTCAAGGTTTGATAAATCAGGCCGCGTAAAGGCGGAACCAATAGTAAAAACCCGACAAGATCGGTGAAATAACCCGGCGTCAGCAGCAGCGCGCCGGCAATGGCCAGCATGATGCCATCGGCGATCTGGCGGGCCGGAAGTGCACCGCGACCGGTAAGGGTACGAATCTCCTGCAACAGGGAAATGCCCTGCAGACGAATGATGAAGGAACCCAGCAATGCCGTAAGAACGACGCCGCCCAATGTCAGCCACAGGCCGATGGCCTGCCCAACTACAATGAAAATGCCGATCTCGATCATCGGAACCAGCAGAAAAATCAGGAACAACAACCTGCCCACCTGAACGTCTCCCGTTGACAGCCACTCCCGGTGGCACAATTTTGATTCACCAATAACTGGCTAATTCGCCTGGTTCGACTATATATAGGAAGCAATCTGGCCCTTTGCGACCGTTTCACGGTTTCACCGCCCACATATTCCTTCAATTCGAGAGCTTCATGTCCGATTTTTTTGATATCCCGACCCTGGTCATCATTGGCATAGCCATATTCGTGTTGATTCGTCTCCGTTCCGTTTTGGGAACGCGCACCGGAACGGAGAAAAAACTTTCCGACCGCAACCGTTTTCAGCGACCGGGCACAGACCGTTCACACGAAAGCGGCGATGTGGTGGTTCCCTTGCATCCCGATTCGATGCAGGACCCCCGTGTCGAGGATATGGAGCGGGCCAGGCGCAAGTTCGAAGCCGAGCTCGATCGCATCCTCGGGGATGAAAATGACAACAACCGACAGTTGCGCCGGACCTTGACGGAAATTGGCGAAGCGGATGCCAATTTTACCCCCAAAAGCTTTCTTGCCGGAGCGGGAGCTGCCTATGAAATGATCGTTACTGCCTTTGCCCGCGGTGACAAGCGCACCCTGAAAGACCTGCTGGACAAGGATGTCTATGACAGTTTTGCCAGCGCCATCGATGCGCGTGAGGCGGCCGGTCATCATGTGGACTTCACGTTTGTCGGCTTGCCCAACATCGAATATGTGCAGGCGGAACTGGATGGCAAGACCGCCAGCATTACCGTTCGTTTCGATGCCGAAGTGGTTTCTGCCACCAAGGACAAGGAGGGCAACCTGATCGAGGGCAACGAGGAACAGGTGGTCAATATTGCCGACGAATGGACGTTCTCCCGCAATACCCGGTCACGCGACCCCAACTGGAAATTGGTAGCCACTGATCAGATTTCCTGATCTTGCGGCACCCAAGATATCAACATCAAGCCAACCTTCATGTCTGACTGTTTTCATGGCCAAGAAGACAATCAAAGGAAGAAACAAAAGCCGGGCACGCCAGCCATTGCCCGATGACTGGCATCTGTGGACCGAAGTCACACGTTCCGTCAGTCCCTTGCGCCGGATTCGTCCCGCTTCCGCGCCGCATGAACGCGGGGACAGACCGCAACCCTTGCTGCCGAACAGGCCGGAAAACGCTCAGACACAATCACGCCCTTCCTGGTCCCCCGGTTCATCGTCAAACCGCGGGTTTGCTCGTCACCAGGTGCCCCGGGATCCCGTTCCCCCCGCCATTGATCGTCGCATCACGCGCCGGGTGCGCCGTGGCCAGCTTTCCATTGATGCCACCATTGATCTTCATGGTCTGCGCCAGGATGAAGCTCGTTCGGCTCTTTTCCGTTTCATCGAAACCCGGCTGCACCGGGGCGACCGTACCGTCCTGATCATTACCGGCAAGGGTATGAAAACCAACCATTATGGCAATCTGGAACGCCGCGGCGTGTTGCGCCAGATGCTTCCGCGCTGGCTGACCGATCCGGCACTGGCCCCCCACATAGCCGGATTTGAAACCTCGGCTCCTCATCATGGGGGGGAGGGCGCCTTTTATGTGCGTCTGAAAAGGCTGCGCCCATGACCCCCCTTGGTGCCCGCCTGCGAAAGCTGCGTGCCGAAAGGGGCGTGACCCTGAAGGAAATGGCCGAGGCCCTGAACGTGTCCAGCGCCTATCTTTCAGCCCTGGAACATGGCAAGCGGGGCAAGCCCACCTGGTTTCTGCTGCACCGGATGATCGCCTATTTCAACGTGATCTGGGATGAAGCCGAAGAACTGCAGCGGCTGGCGGAAATTTCAGATCCCAAGATTACCATAAACACGGCCGGTTTGCCCCCCGAGGCTACGGAGTTGACCAATCGCCTCGCAAGGGAAATTGCTACCCTTTCCCCCGAGGCGCTTGAGACTCTGAATACCG
>JALWTJ010000008.1 GCA_027082895.1 Hyphomicrobiales bacterium
TTTCCAGCTGGTTGTCCCAATCGCTGGCATTGATGCATACCGGACGCACCTCCACATCATGGTCCCGCGCATCGCGCACGATTTGCGCCGGTGCATAAAATCCCATGGGCTGGGAGTTGAGCAGCGCGCAGGCAAAAGCCGCCGGGTGATGCTTTTTCAACCATGCCGACGCATAGGCCAGAAGGGCAAAGCTGGCCGCATGGCTTTCGGGAAACCCATATTCCCCGAACCCCTCGATCTGGGAAAAACAGCGATCACAGAAATCCCGTTCATACCCCCGGGCCAGCATGCCCCTGACGAACGTGTCGCGAAAGGTCGAAATGGTACCCATGCGCTTGAAGGTAGCCAGGGACCGGCGCAGCCGGTCCGCTTCCTCGGGGGAAAATCCCGCCGCCACGATGGCAATCTGCATGGCCTGCTCCTGAAACAGGGGCACCCCCAGCGTCTTTCCCAGAACCTGCTCCAATTCGGCGGACGGATAGGAAACCCTTTCTTCCCCCCGCCGCCGCCGGATATAGGGGTGCACCATGTCCCCCTGAATGGGGCCGGGGCGAATAATGGCCACTTCAATCACCAGATCATAAAATTCACGGGGTTTCATGCGGGGCAAGAAATTCATCTGCGCCCGGCTTTCCACCTGAAACACCCCCACCGCATCGGCCCGGCACAACATGTCATAGGTCTGCGGATCTTCCCGGGGCAGGTTTTCCAGCGTCAATGACGGTCCCCCATGAAGCCGGATCAGCTCGAAACACTTGCGAATGCAGGTCAGCATGCCCAGGGACAGGATATCAATTTTCAGAATGCCCAAAGCATCGATATCATCCTTGTCCCATTCAATGACGGTGCGATCCTGCATGGCCGCGTTCTCGATGGGACACAATTCGTCCAGCCGCCCCCGCGTAATGACGAATCCCCCCACATGCTGGGACAGGTGCCGGGGAAAGCCGTTGATCTCCCGAATGAGTTCGAGGGTCTGCATCAGGCGGTGATCCTTCGGGTTCAATCCCATTTCCATCAGTTTTTCACGCGAAACCACCTTGGAAGACGAACCCCACATACGCCCGGAAAGAATGGCCAGCACATCCTGGCTCAGCCCCATGACCTTGCCCACCTCGCCGATGGCCGAACGGCCGCGAAAATGAATGACCGTGGCGCAGATACCTGCCCGGTGCCGACCGTATTTTTCATAAATGTGCTGGATGACCTCTTCGCGCCGCTCGTGCTCGAAATCCACGTCGATATCCGGCGGTTCCCCCCGCGCTTCGGAAATGAACCTTTCGAACACCATGGAAATGGTATCCGGCCCCACCTCGGTAATGCCCAGCGCATAACAGATCACCGAATTGGCCGCCGACCCGCGCCCCTGGCACAGGATACCCCGGGAACGGGCAAACCGGACAATGTCATGCACGGTCAGGAAATAGGCGGCAAAACCCAGTTTGCGAATCAGGGACAGCTCCTTGTCCGCCTTTGCCCGTATGTCGGCGGGCACCCCGGTGGCAAAACGCCGTTTCAGTCCGGCCTCGCTCAGACGTTCCAGCCGGGCCTGCGGCGTCTCCCCGTCACTGATCTCATCCGGATATTCATAGGAAAGCTCATCAAGGGAAAAGGTGCAGCGATTGGCAATATCAATGGTCCGGCGCAGGGCGGCAGGGTAAAGAGCGAACATGCGTCCCATGTCCGAAATGCCCTTCAGCCGCCGTTCCCCGTTGGCCAGGGCCCGGGTGCCAATATCATCTATCCGTATGCCGGTCCGGATACAGGTCAGCACATCCGCCAGCCGCCGCCGCCCGCTGCGGTGCATCAGCACATCCCCCACCGCCACCATGGGCAATGCCAATTTGCGAGCCAGCCGGGCCCGCTTCCGGAACCGGAGCTGGTCCTTTCCGTCATAGCAGGGCGCTGCCCCCAGAAACACATGCCCCGGAAAGCGACGCCCCATCTGCTCCAGATGCCGGCAAATGACGGGCGGACAATCCACCCGGGGACCTATCAGCCCGATGAGAATCAGCCCCTCCCCATAGGCATGAACATCTGCCTGCGTCAGATGGCAGCCCCCTTTTTCCGCCCGCCGCTTGCCCCGGGTCAGCAAACGGGACAGCCGGGCATAGGCCGCACGATCCCGGGGCAATGCCACCCATTCCACATCACTGTCCGCCAGCACCAGCCGTGCACCCACCAGCACACGGGGCAGGGCCTGCAGACGCTCTGCTGCCTGCTCCGGCAATTGTTCAGCAGAACCGGATGCCGTCACCTCCTCCCGGATACGCCGCTTGAGTTCCTGCAAGGCGGAATGGGCCCGCACCACCCCTGCAAGGGAATTCCTGTCCACTATGGCAATGGCCTTCAAGCCAAGCTGTGCCGCCCGGACCACCAGTTCCTCAGGATGGGATGCCCCCCGCAAAAAGGTAAAATTGGACATGACACACAATTCGGCATACGAACCGGCCGGTTCACATAACTGAAGAGTGCTCACGCAAATTCTCCTGTCACGAACCATGCCGGTTCCCGCGGCGTATGAAACAGCCACAGGCGCCGCCCCTGCCGGGTCTGCACGAACCAGTAATCGCGCATGCCCGAACGCCAGCCCGGATCATCCAGCCACCATTCAGCCAGAATCCGCTCTGGTCCCTGTGCCCGCACCGTGGCCATGCGCATGCCCCGCCAGGTGAAGAAGCGCGGAACATCCCTGCCGCCTGCAGCCAGGGGTTCGGGTGCAAACATGATCAGGGGCCGCAAATGGCCACGGGTCCAGTCCGAAGCCGGTGCACTGAAAGCGGCAGCAGAAACGATGAAACTCTTTTCCGGAATATGGCTCTGGGCCGGCAGGTAGCGGCGCACATTCTCGAAACCGACCCGGTTGCCGATACGGGAAATCAGATCGGCCAGATCATCCCTTTCACGCCCCTCCCCATGAGTCAGTTGCCGCAAGGGCAGGGACGTCACGTCCAGGGCCTCCAGCGTCAGCCGGTCAATGCCGAAGCCTGCTTCCATGTGCCGGATATCCCTTTCAAACAGGCGACCTATCCGCTCCCTGCTGCGCATGGGACGGGCAAGACCGATGGTAACAACCACGTCTCCCCGATCCACCCGTCGCGCCGTCAGGCGCATCCGGCGCGCGCCCTGTTGCGCCTTTTCCAGCGACCGGCACACCCGCTCCAGCAGCCGATCCAATATGCATTCTATGTCCCGGACAAGACCAACAGGTTCGGCAAGATTCATGCTGGCCCCGTAAACGGGCTGTGGTTTTTCCGGCACGATCAACTCCTGCAAGTCCCCTCGGGCGCGGTCCAGTTGCACGAGCAATTGCCTTCCGAAACGGCGAAGCAGCCCCTCCCGCTCCATTGCCGCAAGCTGGCCAATCCTGGTAATGCCCAGCCGCTGCAGGGAAATGCAGGTTTTTTCCTCCAGCCCAAGGGCCCGCACCGGCAAGGGATCCAACATGGCCATGGCCATGCCCGGGGGAGCCATGTCCTGTCCGCTGCCAAAACGGGCCAGGGCCCGCGCCGCCACCGGCGTATCCGCCACCCCCGCCCGTGCCGTCAATCCGCTGCGCGCCAGCCGGCCCAGCAGATCCGACAGCAAAGCTTCTTCGCCACCGAACAGATGAGCCGCCCCACTGATATCAAGCAGCAATTGGTGATCCTTCTCCATGCTGACAACAGGGCTGTAACGTTGCGCCCAGCGGGCCAGGGCCCGAAGAAAGGAAAAATCCCGGGACAGGTCGGCCGGAATGCTTTTCAGGTCCGGACACAGGGCCCGTGCATCCGCCAGGCTCATCCCCCGGCTCAGACCCGCCGCCTCTGCCGTCTCGTTCAGACAATGAAGGCGCCAGGCATTGCCCTGCAACCGCACCACCACGAACACCCCCTCATACGGATGAATCCGGAGCAGCCGCTGGCTGGGCAGCCTGTTCAACCAGAGTGAGATGATTCGTCGTGCCACACCGATACCCTGTCCAGCATTTCAATGTTCCTGATTTGTTCTTTATACATTGCCACGCAAACGGAGTCGAATCGGAAACGATGCCCCTCTTCTCCTGCCCATGGGAAATGCCTTCATGGCCATCCCCGCACAGGGGCGTACAAAGCCAGCGGCTTTCCGCGCTTGGGCTTCCCTTGTCCCGGTCCACAAGAAATATGCCCAGGGTCTGCCCGGCCTCCGCCGCCAGCTGCAACCGCCGCCCAGCCGTCAGACCAACCGGTTCGTGGACCTGGGCCACCACCACCGAAACCGCCCCGGAGCGCAATCCTTCCTCCCCGATCCAGAGAAGTTCCCGGTTGCAACGGGCAAAGGCAAAGACGAACCGCCCCGGATCACAACAGGAAACCAGCCCCCCCGGAAAGATCCGTTCTCTCTCCCGTTGCAGGCTGATCCACAGGACCGGCCCCTCCTGACGGGCACACATGCGGGCCGCAAAGAAGAAACGCCCCGCCCCGCACGCCTCATGAACCCGGCCCCTTTTCAGAACCGGTCCAAAACCGGACATCTCGCCCGACGACAGTTCACGGAATTTTGCATCCGCAGCGACAGAATGAAGTTGATGAGAAGCTTGCATATTCATGCTTTGTTCTTATCATCGTTACAGACATTTTTGGAGTCCGTTTGCAGGTGAAATTTTCGCGATGCCTGTCATCCGCCAGGCCTGAAACAGGCATCAGCGCGCCAAAAACGAAAAAGCTGATACAAAACCACCGGCATCGGATCGCGCACAACCGATCCATTCCCGAACAGGCATACCCGTCACAAAACAGATGAAAAGAAAAAATGGAGCGGGCGATGAGATTCGAACTCACGACCTAAACCTTGGCAAGGTTTCGCTCTACCCCTGAGCTACGCCCGCACTCCACGATCGGCAAACTGCCAGAACCCCGCTACCTCTTTCCGGAACGATCATGCAAGGACAATCATCCAAAACGGAACAGCAAGCTTGGCAATGGCCCGTCGGGCGCTTATATGCCCAATGGAACTTTCAAATGCAACCATAAACTGTCGGAAATCTCAAACGGGAAAACCATCCTTAATTCCGCCGGTCTTTTTTGCCACAACAAAATCAGGACATCGGGCCTTTCCGCCTCTCTGCCCCTGAACACCCGCCAAAGGTATCACGCATGAACCAGATCATTTCCAACACTTCCGCCCCGGCTGCCAACGGCGCAGCACCGGCAGGCACCGATTCCGCCCTGGTAAAGGAATCCTCAACCGCAACCTTCCAGACCGATGTTCTGGATGCCTCAGCCAAAACCCCCATACTGGTGGATTTCTGGGCACCCTGGTGCGGCCCCTGCCGCCAGCTTGGCCCTGCCCTTGAAAAGGTGGTCACCGAATTTGGCGGTGCCGTGAAACTGGTCAAGATCAACATTGACGAAAATCAGGCCCTTGCCGGCCAGATGCGCATCCAGTCCATTCCCGCGGTTTTTGCCATTCACCAGGGACAGCCCGTTGACGGATTCATGGGCGCCCTGCCGGAAAGCGAACTGCGCAACTTCGTCAGGAAACTGCTGGAAAAGACCGGTGCCTCCGCTCCCCAGGACGACATGATGGCACAAATCGACAAGGCTCTGGACAATGCCGAACAGGCTCTTGCCAACGGTGAAACGGAACAGGCTCTGCATGTTTTCGGCATCGTTCTGGAACAGTTGCCCCAGAATGTGCGCGCCCTGAGCGGGCTCGCCCAGGCCTTCATAAGAAACGGAGCGCTGGACCAGGCCACCCAGACCCTTGAACTGGTTGCAGATGCGGACAAGCAGTCCGATCATTACCGCACGGCAAAGGCGGCACTGGAACTGGCCGCCCAGGCGCAAGGACTGGAAGGGGAAGAAGAATTGCTGGCTCGCGTCGCCGCCGACCCCATGGATCATCAGGCCCGCGTGGATCTGGCCATCCTTTACAATGCCAACGCGGAAACGGAAAAAGCCATCGAACAGCTGATCCAGAGCATCAAGCTCGACCGGGACTGGAACGAGCAGGCCGCCAAGGGGAAACTGCTTGAATTCTTTGAATCCTGGGGCAATTCCGACCCGGCAACCATCGCCGGACGCAAACAGCTCTCCCGGGTCCTGTTCTCATGACACGCCGCCCCCGCTCCATGGACCAGATCGGTCCCCTGGTGCCCCTGCTCCCCCTGTCCGGGGCACTCCTGCTGCCCCAGACCCAGCGCCCGCTCAACATTTTCGAGCCCCGCTATATTCGCCTCATTGACGATCTGCTGGCCCAGGACCGGCTGGTGGGCATCATCCAGCCCCGCAGCGAAGAGGAAGAATCCCCCAAGGAAAGGGATGCCCCCCTGAACGACGTGGGATGCGTGGGCTATCTCAAGGCCTTTGAAGAACAGGACGATGAAAACTACCTAATCGTGCTGGAGGGCCTGTGCCGCTTCCAGATCACGGCCGAGGCAGATGTAACGACCCCCTACCGGCAGGCCGAAATCGACCTGACCCCCTATGCGACCGACTTCGACCCCACCGCAGGGGAAGAACAGGTGAATCGCCAGCAGTTTCTGGACCTGATGCGCTCCTATTCCGAGTTCGCAAATTTCGAATTTGACTGGGAAGGGATCCGTAACATCAAGACCACGCAGCTGGTCAACATGTGCTGCGTCCTCTCCCCCTATGGCCCTTCGGAAAAACAGGCACTGCTGGAAGCCGAGGACCTGAACACGCGGGCCCAGACCCTGATTGCCCTTGCCGAAATGGAAATGGCCGCGGCCAGCGGGTCCGGTTCGACCCTGCAATGAGCACCCGCTATATCGAGTCCGAACGGTACCGCCTCGATCCGCTGGCGCTGGAAATGCTCGTCTGCCCCATGACCAAGACCCGGCTCAGCCTGAATGCCGACCATACCGAACTGATTTCCCCCGCCGCCCGGCTTGCCTTTCCCATCCGCAAAGGGGTACCGCTTCTGTATATCGAGGAAGCCCGGCAGCTGGATGACGCGGAACTGGAAAAGCTGAAACAGCGTGACAGGAACCGCTGATCCCGCAAAATCCGGTCCCCGAAGGTTCCCGCCCTTTCTAGATATCCAGCCCCCGCAAAAGCCGGGGGCCGGAAATACCGGCAGCATGGCGAATGAGCGCCTTTTTCAACTGCGGCATGCGATCCACCAGGCCAAGGCCCAGATCACGGGCCATGCGCAGAACACCGATGTCGTTGGAAAAGAGGCGATTCAGGCCGTCCGTTGCCATGGCCATCATGGCCACGTCCAGCCGCCGCCAGCGCTCATAGCGTTCCAGCACGTTCAGCATGCCCGGATCTTCCCCCATGCGCACGCTGTCAATGATCACCTCGATCAGAGCAGCCACATCCTTCAGACCCAGATTGAGCCCCTGCCCGGTTATGGGATGCACCCCGTGGGCCGCATCCGCCAGAAGGGCAAAACGGGGTCGCACGAACTCCCGCGCAATGCACAGACGCAAGGGAAAAGACTGAATGGGTTCGCACAATTCCACCCGCCCCAGGCAGTGCCCCATCGACTGCTCGATGTGACGGGCCTGTTCATTGGCGGGCAACCCCTTCAGACGTTCCGCCTCGGAACTGGATTCCGTCCATACGAGGGAGGAACGCCGCCCCGGCAGGGGAAGACTGGCAAAGGGTCCGGCAGGCCGGAAATGTTCATAAGCGGTATGTTCGTGATCCCATTCATGGGAAATGGTCGTCACCAGCCCCGACTGATGATAATCCGAAACGATAGTGCGAATTCCCATCTTTTCGCGCATGGCCGAACGTGAACCGTCCGCCGCCACCACAAGAGAAGCCCCAAGAGAGCGCCCATCCTCCAGACGAATCACCGCCTCGGCGGGTCCGGTTGCAATGTCGCGAACCGCCGCCTGTTCAAACAGGGTCACCTTGTCACGGACTTTTTCCAGCAACGTGCCAACGATACGGCGAAACGGCACCATGTGTGCGAAAGGCTGTCCCGGCGCCACTTCCCCTTCGAACGACAGGAAAAGAGGCCGGGAGCGGTCCCCTTCCCCCGAATCGGTAATCTTCATTTCCAGAATGGAACAGGCATGTTCGGCCATGGCAGACCAGATGCCCAAAGCGTCATAGATACGGGTAACTCCTGCCGCCAGCGCCAGTGAACGGGCATCATCAGGAACTGCGAACGTCCCCCTGTCGCAAATGGCCACCTTCAGTTCGGGCATGAAATGAACAAGTCCCGCGCCAAGGGTCAGACCGGCCGGACCACCACCCACGATGAGCACATCGAAATGCGCGTCTATCGCAGCGGTTTTTTCAGATGCCGGTGAACCGGCCCGCGTCCCTTTGTGTTTTGCCATGATCCAGGTTCCATTTCCTCAACATGCCCCATGGGCCGGTATGGATCACCATTTAGCAGGTGGCAGAAGATTTTTCCAATCCGCACGCTGTTTTCTGCCAGGCACGACAATTCCAACCAGCCCATGGCCCACCTGCCCATCATGATGAAAAAATAAGCAATGAGGAAAACACTGCAACAATATTAGGCATACACAGCGCCCCCACCACCAGCATGATTGGCAAAGGAATATAAAAGTACGAAATTTCAAATAGTTATGCAGCATGAATGAGTCTGGCACGGCTCTTGAATCTGTTGGAACGGATCACGAAGCAAAAACAGGGACTCATCCATGAAACTGATAATGGCAATCATCAAACCATCAAAACTCGAAAACGTCCGCGAGGCCCTCAACGGGCTGGACATCCACGGCATGACTGTTTCCGAAGTCAAGGGTTATGGCCGGCAGAAAGGCCACTCCGAAATCTATCGTGGCGCCGAATATGCCGTCAGCTTCATTCCCAAGCTGAAGCTGGAAATCGCCCTGGATGCTGATCAGGTCGGCCCCGCGACCAACGCCATCCAGGAAGCCGCCGGTACCGGTAAGATCGGCGACGGAAAGATTTTCGTGCTCGATCTGGAAGCCGTTACCCGCATCCGTACCGGGGAAACCGGCGCCGCCGCACTGTAACCGGCAAACAGGCAAGTCAATTCCAACCCATCTCCTCAAAAGGCACCAACATGACGTTTCCAAAAAGACTTCTCAAACCCCTTGTAGGCATTCTGATCACCCTTGCGGCACTGGCCATGGCAACCAGCCTGTCCCTCGCCCAGCAGGACACCATCTCCGATACCATCAACACCACCCTGTCCGCCATCGGGCAGGCAGCCGCGGACGCGGCCACCAGCAGCGGAGCAAACGAACAGGAAGCGGCAGCAGCGGCCAGCAAGGCCATTGCCGACGCCGTTGCCGGTTCCTTTGGTGACCGGGATGCAAAAATCTTCAACACTCTTCTGTTCCTTGTTGGCGGTTTCCTCGTCATGTGGATGGCCGCCGGCTTTGCCATGCTCGAAATGGGACTGGTCCGCAGGAAGAACGTCTCCATGCAGGGGCTGAAGAACATCGCCCTTTATGCGGTAGCCGGTCTGCTGTACTGGCTGGTCGGCTACAACCTGATGTATGGCGGCGAGGCGGGCGGCTTCATCGGCTCCTTCGGCCCCTACAATTTCCCTGCCCCCGGCGCGGACACGGCGGAAGCCGGATACGCAGTTGCCTCCGACTGGTTCTTCCAGATGGTTTTCTGTGCCACCACCGCCTCCATCGTTTCGGGCACCCTGGCTGAACGCATCAAGCTGTGGCCCTTCC
>JALWTJ010000009.1 GCA_027082895.1 Hyphomicrobiales bacterium
TTGCGCTTCTGATAGCGGCGCCGGTGGCTTTTCTTGCGGCGCGCAACACGACGCCGCGTCTGCCGATTCCTGCCGGGTTGGCGCGCATGATCCCGGGCCCTTTGCGCAATGTGCTGCTGGTCGTGACCGGTGACGACATGTACACGTTGAGCATCGTGCGTCCGTTCGCCCTGCTGCTGATCGTTGCTTCGCGTTCGGTCAACTCCCTTATCTGGGCCCTGCTGCTGGTGTCGATCGTGGGGCCGGGGGTGCTGGCAGGGGTGATTGCCCTGTCTATCCGCTCCATCGGTTTCTGCGCCAAGCTGCTTTACGAGGCCATCGAAGAGATCAGTCCGGTGCAGGTCGAGGCCATTACCGCTACCGGTGCCCGGCCGTTGCAGGTGATGGTCTTTGGCATCGTTCCCCAGATCTTGCCCTCCTTTGCCGGCATTGCGGTTTTCCGCTGGGACATCAATATTCGCGAAAGCACGGTTCTGGGGCTGGTGGGAGCCGGGGGAATCGGCCTGCAGCTCAACGCTTCGCTCAACATTCTTTCCTGGACGCAGGTGTCGGTGATCCTTGCGGTCATTCTGGTGGCCGTGGTGCTGGGCGAGTGGATTTCCGCCAAGGTGCGCGGTGCAATCATCTAGGGCATTTTGTGATGGAAAAACCGGATGTGGATTGGGCCGTTGCCCAATATGAACGGGTGCGGGACGTGTTGCCGTCAGCACATTTTGCGCCCACCAGCGAAAAGATTTCTCACATGCTGGATGTTGCCGAACGTTTCGACGTGTTTCTGCTCGATGCGTTCGGGGTGCTCAACATCGGCAACCGCACCATTCCGGGTGCGCCCGAATGGGTCCGGGCTCTCAAGGCCATGGGCAAGCGGATCATCGTTGTTGCCAACGGGGCGTCGCTGTCGCCGGTTCGTTCGCTGGAAAAATATGCACAGCTGGGGTTCGATTTTTCTTCCCGGGACGTGGTGGCGTCGCGCAGCGTGCTGGCCCGAGATCTTTCGGGGCGGGATGAAGCCTTGTGGGGGGCAATGGTAGCTGCTGGCGGGCTTGGTGATGACCTGCCGGTGGAAACGATCGCTCTGGGGGACCGGCAGGCAGATTATGACCGGGTGGACGGGTTCGTGTTCCTGGGCAGCGGAGAATGGACCCCGGCGCGGCAGGACATGCTGCGGGCCAGCCTGCTGCGTCGGCCGCGGCCGTTGCTGGTGGGAAACCCGGATATCGTTGCACCACGGGAAACGGGTTTTACCCTTGAGCCGGGCTGGTATGCCCACGAGCTTGCCCGGCAATGTGATGTAACCCCCCTGTTTTTCGGCAAGCCGTTCGCTGCCATTTATGACGAGGCTCTTGCCCGGATTGATCCTTTGGTATCGCGGGAGCGGATCGTGATGGTGGGGGACACGTTGCACACGGATGTGCTGGGAGGCAGGGCCGCGGGGGTGCGCACCATCCTGATGGCGGATTATGGGCTGTTCGCGGGGCGTGATGTGGCCCCGTTTATTGCGGCGTCCGGTATCGTTCCCGACTACATTCTTTCGAAACGGACCTGAAGGTCTGCTGCATTCTTTCCGTGGATCAGATCAGTTTCTGATCCAGGATGGAGCGGGCAAGGGCCACAAGGGCATCTTCAGAGGGAATGAACGCGTGTCCAAGTAGTTTGCGGGCCCGTGCGGCGTTGACCGTGCGGGTCTGGCCCAGTTCCCCCACATTGTCCCGCGCATCGGCATCGAACAGGGCATAGATGCGCACCAGCCAGTCCGGGATTTCGAAGCGGGGCAGCTTTGAAGCATAGGCGGGAAAGTGTTGTTTGAGCACGTTGGCCATTTCCATCATGCTCAGGATATTTGAAGCAGCCAGGTGGCGGTTCCCGCCGGCTTCGGGCGCGGTCATGGCCCGGATGTGCAGTTCGGCCACGTCTCGGACATCGACACAGGGGAAGCTGATTTTTGGTGCTGCGGGCAGGGAGCCGTTCAAAAAGCGAATGATAAGGGCACCGGAGGTTCCCGGGTCCCGGTTGAGCAATGGTCCCAGGATAAAGGAAGGATTGATGACGGCCAGATCCGCGGTGCGGTTAGCCTGTTCCATCAGCTCCCATGCCTTTTTTTCGGCGCGGGTCTTGGAGCGGCCATAGGCGTTGGTGCGATCGGATGTGTCGTCGGTCCAGTCGCTTTCGTCATAGGGTCTGGTGCGGGAAGGAGGATGGCCATAGGTGATGGCAACCATGGAGGAGGTCAGGACAATGCGTTCCACATCCGCGTTCAGGGCGGCATCAAGGGCACGGGCGGTGCCTTCCACGGCGGGCCGTATCAGTTCCATTTCGTCCTTTGGCATGCGGGTGACGAAGGGGGAGGCGGTGTGCTGGAGAAAGCGCACGCCCTTCATGGCGTCCTGCCAGCCTTCGT
>JALWTJ010000010.1 GCA_027082895.1 Hyphomicrobiales bacterium
TGCTTTTTATGGCGCTGCCGCTCGGGCAACGCTCGCAAGAGGAAGACGGGGAGCGCGTAGCAGGCACGCCCGCCTCTGCGCCCATCAACCCTATGATCGGCAAAAAAATGTTTTGGGTTACGGTGGTCACCGTGCTGCTCTGGGTCCCTCTTTGCTTGTTCATCGTTTACGGTCCGGTGACCATCGCCGACCTTGATTTTTATGGCCGAAACCGTTGATTTTGACTCAGAACCACCAAATAGGTTAGGCTAGCCCCATAACAACGCCGGACCCTCAAGCCCGTTGCTGAGTGCTCAGGCAGATATTTTTGGGGTGTCACGATGTTTAAAAGTTTTTTGGCTGCTGTTTTTTCAATCCTGCCAATGGCAGGGTTCGCGCAAGAATTCGGCGAAGAAAGCTGGACCCGTTTCACCGAAATCGAAATCGATGTTTCCGTCGAAAATTTGCTGGAACCTTTAACAGCGGTAATTATCTATTGCGGCCTTGAATCCGATACGCTTAACAAAACCGTCGGGCAAGGATATACGGTTCTTTATCAAGGAAACCCCGAAGATGAAGGGCTCTTCGAACGGGTTTATGACGATAGGTGGCTGGACAGGACAACCTTTACCCCGGTTGACGGCTTGCAAGAAGGTGGTTTGAGCGAAACGGTGAATGTAAGCATCTATGGGAATAAAACTTACCTGGCGTCTTGGACCAATGGAGTATGCTTTCTGGGGCTTTCTCAGATCCCCCCAATTGAAATGGATGTGGAAGACTGGACTGAAAGCCCCGTTAATCCACAAAGATGTTCGCCGCCGGACCCTGAAATATATGCCAATATCTGGGCGTGCGTTGCCTCGGACGAAGACTGGTATAAAACGTTTTTCACCTTTAGGCGCGAAGAATCGGAGGCCATTACAGCGGCGGCTGAGTCTCAGTAGCGAGGAGCGGTATGCGTCTAAGTCGAACCATCCTCGCCCTGTTGTTGGCCGGGATTATTGTTCCCGTTTGGGCGCAGGCGCAGCCACTTGAGGACGCGCCTTCCTTTTATCGCGGGATGGCCAATGATCCCCTCTCCCTCTCGGGTGCACTTGCCTTTAACGGTATATCTCCTCAACCTCCCGATATTTCCGGTGCGCTGGCGTTCAGGGGGCTTGGCGGGGGGCCGCCTGCCATTTCGGGCCACGTGGCGTTTACCGGCCTGAGGGCGCCGGAACCGAGCATCGCGGGGCATCTTTCTTTTACAGGCCTCGATGGGGAGGCTCCTGAAATAAGTGGCAGACTGGCTTTTATAGGCCTGGAGGGGGATCCGCCCGTTATTTCTGGTGTTCTGGGATTTAACGGGATTTTGGCAGAAACACCCGCAGTCTCCGGCGCTCTTTCCTTTCGGGGGTGCGCCAGGCAAGTGGCCGAGGCGGTCACGCGCTCCCTGCCTCCACTTTTTCCCGAAACGGATGTCGACCCCCAACTGGCACTGGAGGGAAATTACCTGGTCCGTTGGGAAAATGGCGACCCGGCAACCGCCTTTGCGACCCTGACCAAAGGTGGTGCCGTAATAAACGGGCCAACAGCGGACGGGCGCTCGGGTGTGGGTTTCCGGCGGGATCCCTCCGCCAGATGGCTGGCGCAATTGTGGTTCCCCACAGCCACGAGCTATGGGGTGAATGCGGGTGAAAGCGAAGAGATCAGTGTCGGTTCGAATGGCGCTGTTAGCATTGACTACGGGTATTATGTGCTCGGGCAATGGGGGGGGTGGTCCGATTTGGCGTTCAATGGCGGCAATTTAGAAGGCACTTGGGGATATCAAGACCGGACCGGTCCTGTAACTTGGGAGCGTATGGACCCTGTTCTGCGCGCCCTCGCACCGATGCGGGGGGCCTACCCTTCCGGGCCCGCAGTGGCTATCGGCTCTCCGCTGCTGCTGGAAACGGATTATCTGGATGAGGTGTATTCGATGCGGGGGAACCGGAACTCGGTCTGGTTTGCGGTATATGGTGAAAACCTCTGGGGGCGGCATTATCCGTGGGTTGCGCCGGAAACAGGGTTGGAAATCGATCGGGTGGTCTACCTGTGCAATATCAAAAATGGCGGGCGGGCGGAAAGCAATGATGATCAGGTTTGCTTGGCACAGGGCGGTGTGATTGGGTTGAAAATCGGATTGCTGGTTTGGGAAAATGTCCGCAGTGGAAACTATATCTTTTATCTGGACAATCAGCCAATCCCGTTGCGGATCGAGGTTTCGGATGCCCCGGAAACCCCGAAAACCTGCTTATTGGCTAGCGCAAATCTCCGTTCAGGCGGTGAAACTGGTGGGTGAAGGTGGCCACGCCCAGAAGTGGCACCAACAGGTTGAGCACCGGCACGGACAGGGGCACCGCCATCAGAATTCCGGCAAACCATATTTCCCAGCGATGCG
>JALWTJ010000011.1 GCA_027082895.1 Hyphomicrobiales bacterium
CACCGCCGCCAAATATGCGGGCCTGTTCCAGGGAAATGAACGACCAGGTAACCGCCTCGTTCATGCCCTGGGCAGCCAGGGTACGGCGAACCGTGGCGCGGCGCTTCTGAATCGGGGTCAGGATGCGCCCGGCAACCCCGGACAGGCGGGGTAGCGGATCAACGGGCACCCGGTCCACCCCGACAATGCGCATGACCTCTTCCACCAGATCGGCCTTGATGGTGACATCGGTGCGCCAGGAAGGAACGGCAACCTTGGCCACGTCCCCGGTTCCGGACACCCAGAAACCCAGCAGGGTCAGGGCCGCCCGGATCTCCGCCTTGCTCAGGGACAGGCCGGTCAGGCGTTTTACCTCGGACCAGGGGAAATCAATGACAATCTCGGGGATTTCCTCATGGCCGGACGTGATGGTCTGGCAGGCCTCGCCGCCGCACATGTCGAGCAGCAGGGCGGTAGCGCGATCCAGCCCGGGCAGGGTCAGGGCCGGGTCCACGGACCGCTCCAGACGGAAACGGGCATCGGAGACGATTCCCGTCTTGCGCCCGGCTTTGGCGATCAGCAGGGGATCCCAGGTGGCGCTTTCCAGAAGAACATTGGTTGTTTCTTCGGTACAGCCGGTGGAAAGCCCCCCCATGATGCCACCAAGGCAAATGGCACCACTCTCGTCGGCAATGACACACATGGTTTCGTCCAGTTCGTAGCGCTTGCCGTCCAGTGCTTCGAAGGTTTCGCCCTTGTGCCCGTTGCGCAGAAAGGGTTGCCCGGTCAGCCGGTCCACGTCATAGGCGTGCAGGGGGCGTCCCCAGCCAAGGGAGATGTAATTGGTGACATCCACAATGGCGTTGATGGGGCGCAGACCCACATCCAGCAGGTGCTTTTGCAGCCATTCCGGGGACGGACCGTTCTTCACGTTCCGGATCACCCGGGCGGCAAAGGTCCGGATGGCCCGGGGTTCATCTTGCGCGAACCGGTGTTCCAATGGAGCAAGCGGGCTGGGCGCCGTTGCCTTAAAGGGGGGAATATCAATATCCCTGAGGGTGCCCAGACCGGCAGCGGCCAGTTCGCGGGCAATGCCGCGCACGGAAACGCAATCGCCCCGGTTGGGGGTGATTTCCACCTCTATCAGCACGTTTGAAATGTTGGCATAGTCCACATATCTCTGCCCCACCGGCGCATCGGCGGGCAGTTCGATGATGCCGTCATGGTCATCGGACAACATCAATTCGCGTTCCGAACACAGCATGCCGTTGCTTTCTTCGCCCCGGATCACGCCCTTCTGCAGCACGAAATCGGTGCCCGGAATGTAGGTGCCGGCAGCAGCGAACACCCCCTTCATGCCAGATTTGGCATTGGGGGCCCCGCAAACGACCTTGACCGGATCCCCCTTGCCGGTGTTGACCAGACAGACCTTGAGACGGTCGGCATTGGGATGCTTTTCGGCCGAAATCACTTCACACACGGTAAAGTCTGCAAGAATTTCTGCCTGATCCTGCACCTGTTCCACCTCGGTTCCGGTCATGGTCAAGGTGTCGACTATCTCCTTTACACTCGCATCAGTGTCCAGATGTTCCTTCAGCCAGTCGATGGTGAATTTCATGAGTAAGCGCCTTCCGTGTTGGCGATTTCAGGCAGTTGTGCAGTGAGCTGGAAAAGCTTTACCAGCACGTTGGCAAAGCCGCGGGCATCGTCGATCGCCTTGTGGGAATGGGGAATGTTCCCGTACCATTCCGCAGGCGCCCGCTGCATGCCCCAGTTCAGGTAATCCTGACCGCGCAGGGTACCAGCCATGGTATAAAGGCAGACACCGCCGCCGCGGAACAGCTGGCGGCCGGAAAACGGGCCACCCAGTGCACGCGCGTTGGCAAAATGGTCCAGATAGTGGTCCATCCAGGGCCCATCAAACATGATGGGGGCGGCGCAGAAGACCTTGTCATGGGGCAGACCTTCCACCCAGTCCGCATAGCGGTTCATTTCCGCCTTTGCAGGTCTTGGATCACGGGTTGCCGCCGCGTAGGCCTCGGGGAAACCTTCCCACCATTGCATGGTGAGGGGATCGGGTTTGCGGTCGGGGCGCCGTTCCAGCACCGATTGAAAGGTGTCGTGCACCGTGCCGTCGTAACCAACCGCAACGCTGGCGAAACTGAGCATGGAATTGCGCAACGGGGAATGACCATCGGTTTCGATATCGGTCACGACAAAGGTGACGGGGGTGGCCGAGGGAGGGAGCAAACCGTTCATTCTTCGCCACCTCCATATCGTCCTTTGGCGACTGTTTGGCATTCGATTGAATGCAGCCACCCACAGGCCGCAACTTCACCTGC
This sequence comes from Hyphomicrobiales bacterium, assembly GCA_027082895.1. GTDB lineage: Bacteria > Pseudomonadota > Alphaproteobacteria > Rhizobiales > Devosiaceae > DROE01. The sequence goes on from JALWTJ010000011.1 coordinate 2,322, forward strand.
GGCGATACCTGCAGCAGTTGGCTCCAGCCCGACAATTGGAATCCGTTCAACCATCAACTGCTCAACCCGCCGAACAGGGTCGGAATATCAAGCGGGCGAAAGCCGTAATGGTCCAGCCAACGCTGATCGGCGTCAAAAAAGGCGCGCAGGTCCGGCATGCCGTATTTGAGCATGGCCAGCCGGTCGATACCAATGCCCCAGGCAAAACCCTGATAGATTTCCGGGTCCAGCCCGGAATTGGCCAGAACGTTGGGGTGAACCATTCCACAGCCAAGGATTTCCATCCAGTCGCTGCCCTGGCCGATTTTCACTTCGGCGCCGGAGCGGTCGCACTGTACATCCACTTCCATGGAGGGTTCAGTGAACGGGAAGAAGTGAGGGCGGAAACGGGTGGATACCTCGTCCACCTCGAAATAGGCCTTGAGGAATTCCTCCAGCACCCAGCGCAACTGGCCGATATGGGAGCTCTTGTCGATGACCAGCCCCTCGACCTGGTGAAACATGGGGGTGTGGGTCTGGTCGCTGTCGCAGCGGTAGGTCCGGCCCGGAATGATGATGCGAATAGGCGGTTCCTGATTTTCCATGGTTCTGATCTGCACCGGTGATGTATGGGTGCGCAGAACCTTGCGTTCGCCCTTTTCATCCGGGTTGAAGAAGAACGTATCATGCATTTCCCGGGCCGGATGACCTTCAGGGAAATTCAGGGCGGTGAAATTATAGTAATCGGTCTCGATGTCGGGGCCTTCGGCAATGGCAAAGCCCATATCCGCAAAGATGGCGGTGATTTCGTCAATCACCTGGGAAACGGGATGGATGGTGCCTCGCGCCACCGGAGCAGGCATCAGGGGCAGGGTCACGTCCAGCTTTTCGCCCTGCAATTTCCTTTCCAGCTCGATTTTCTTCAGTTCCTCATTACGGTCGGCAATCAGACCGTTGAGATGATTTTTCAAACCGTTCAGGGCCGGACCGGCCAGTTTGCGTTCCTCGGGAGACATTTTCCCAAGGGTTGCCAGGAGGGCGGAAACCGCGCCCTTCTTGCCCAGGGCCGCCACGCGCACCTGGTCCAGTTCAGCCAGCGTTGAAGCTGCGGCAATTTCTCCCTCAATGCGCGATTGCAGGGCCTGAATATGGGTGTCGTCCATGATGCGCGATCTTTCCTTGGGTCGGGTCCGAAATTGATGTTGCAGGTTGAAGAATGGGTAAAAACACGATCAGCCCCGCACCGGACCACCCGAACGGGGGAAGGTGCAAGGCTGCTTGTTTCGGCCTCGAGGGCTTTGGTCCGGTGAGAGGGAAGCCCCTCAGGCGGTAACGCGGCTGTGGGTGGTGGCGTCCACCTGCTCGAGATAGCCCAGAGCTTCCTTTGCCCGCGCGACGAGGGCGGCAAATGCCTGGGGTTCATGAACAGCCAGATCGGCCAGAACCTTGCGGTCAACCGCGACCTCAGCCTTGCCGAGGCCGTCGATAAATCGGCCATAGGTCAGGCCATGTTCACGGGCGGCAGCATTGATGCGCTGGATCCACAAGGCACGGAAATTGCGCTTGCGGGTCTTGCGATCCCGGTACGCATATTGCCCGGCCTTCTCCACGGCCTGCTTGGCGGCGCGGAAGGTGGACTTGCGGCGGCCATAATAGCCTTTGGCCTTGTCGATGACTTTCTTGTGGCGGGCGTGGGCGGTGACGCCTCTTTTGACGCGGGACATTGTTCAGACTCCAACTTCAAGGGGTTCGGTGATTTCGAAACGGGATGTGCCGGTGGAAATCAGCGGTTATAGGGCATGTATTTCTTGACGGTACGGGCATCCGCATCACACAGGGCCGAGGTGCCCCGGTTGGTACGGATATATTTGGCGTTATGGCTGATCAGCCGATGACGCTTGCCCGCTGCGCCGGCCATGACCTTGCCGGAGGCGGTTACCTTGAAGCGCTTCTTGGCGCCTGATTTGGTCTTGAGCTTGGGCATTTTCTCGTTTCCTGTTGGCCCGGCATGCATCCGGGAGAGAGTTTCTGGGTCGCCACGGCATGCCTTTTTCCGGCCGGACCACCCGGTTTGACGGGCGGGTTATAGGGGCAGACCGGGTATTGTGCAAGGGCTAACTTGATACCGGACCGGCCGCGCCTGTTCGCCGTCCGGTCCGGCCCCTGCCCCCATCGGCGCACCGCCGGTGCGGGGCCTATTTGCCCATTGGCCCGCCTGCGCGGGCCCAGGCCCCGATGCCGCCGGCAAGATTGGCAACATCCGTGTAGCCCATACGAACCAGGAACTGGCCAGCGGAGCCGGAACGGGCACCGGACGCGCACACAAGAATGATGCGCTTGTTGTCCGCGATGGCGGGCAGGCTCCCCGATCCATCGGCCTTGGCGTGCTGGGCAAATTCGGGCAGGGGCGCAACAATGGCCCCGGCAATGGTACCGGAAAAGGCAATTTCGCCGTGGCCACGCACGTCAACAAATACCGTGTCGGGATCCCCGTGGAACTGCACCGCGGAGGAAGCGGAAATGGTCTGCATGCGTGGGCCGGTCGCCGGTTCACGGGAGAAAATGGAGGTGAGAGAAGAAAAACTCATGGGAATATCAAAGCCTTGTTGAAAGGAAGAAAAGAAGGGTGATGGGAATGTGTTTTCGGGATGGGGCCGCTCAGGCGGTCAGTGCCTGATCGGAACTTTTCGTCTTCACGGGAACGAGCAGGTAATGCACGCCATTGCTCTGGGCCTTTGGAAAGCGACCGGCGCGGATGTTGACCTGAATGGAGGGCAGCAGCAAAACTGGTGCAGCAAGGGTTGCATCCCTTTCGGTGCGGGTCTTTACAAACTGCTCCCTGGTCACGCCACCCTTCAGGTGACGGTTGTTGCGCGCCTCGCCCACCGTGGTTTCCCAGGCATATTCGTCGCGGCCGGGAGCCTTGTAGTCATGGCACATGAACAGGCGCGTATCGTCGGGAAACTCCAGCAGGTACTGGATGGAGTCATAGAGCTTGCCCGCATCACCGCCGGGGAAATCGGCCCGGGCCGTCCCGTAATCGGGCATGAACATGGTGTCCCCGACAAAGATGGCATCCCCGATCTGGTAGGAAACATCCGCCGGCGTATGTCCGGGGGTGTGGTGCACCTTGATGGTCATGTTGCCCACCTTGAAGCTTTCACCATGGCGGAACAGACGGTCAAAGTCCGAGCCATCGGTTTTCAGGTCGGTGGCATTGAACACGGGGCGGAAAATCTTCTGCACCTGGGTTATGTGTTCGCCGATGCCGATCCGGGCGCCGGTCAGGGCCTTGATCATGGGTGATCCGGAAAGGTGATCGGCATGGGCATGGGTTTCAAGGGCCCATTCAATGGTGAAACCAAGCTCCTCGGCCCGTTTCAGGACCGCCTCAAGGGAAGCGGTATCCACGGTGCCGGAACGATGGTCATAGTCCAGAACGGGGTCGATGATGACGGCCTTCTTGCTTTGGGGGTCCGCAACAAGATAGGTAATGGTATTGGTGGCCTTGTCGAAAGAGCCCTCAATGAAAACATTGGATTGGGTCTGGGTCACAGGGTCGCCTCATGGATTGAAGGAGGGACATGGATATGCCCCTTCCGGGATTGACTGTTTGGTCGCCATTATATATTAGTAAAATCTAATATATCAAGACCTTTTTTGCGCGAGAATGCCGATGCTCGATTCACCAAGTGATATCAAGGACCTGGAGGAAAAAGCGACCGACATTGCCACCCTTCTCAAAGCCATGGGAAATGAACGACGGCTGGTCATATTATGCCAGCTGGTGGCCCACAAGGAAATGTCGGTGGGGGCCATGGCCAAGGTCATCGGGCTGGGGCAGTCGGCCCTTTCCCAGCATCTGGCCAAGATGCGCGAAGAGGGAATCGTTTCCACCCGGCGCGAGGGGCAGACCATCTGGTACCGGATTTCGGACAACCGGGTCGAGGAACTGATGGAAAATCTGCACGGGCTGTTCTGCGCCCTGGAGTAGAATCAGCCTGCACCGGTCAGACCAAGCCTGTCCCGCCATATGAACCGCATGGTCAGAATAATGGCAACAAAGGCCAGCCCTGCGGCCAGTCCCAGCCAGATGCCCACGCCACGCCAGCCGAGCACAAAGCCGCACAGCCAGGCCGTTCCCATGCCGAACACCCAGTATCCGGCAAAGGCGACCAGCATCGGCACCCGCGTATCGGAAAGCCCGCGCAGGGCGGCAACCATGATCGCCTGGGCCCCGTCCACCAGCTGGAAGGCAGCCGCTACACCCAGATAAGAAGCGGCAAGGGCCAGAGTGCGGGTATTGGCCGGATCGCCTGCATCCAGATAAAAGGCCACCAGCCGTTGGGGAAAGAACAGGAACAGGGCGGCGGCCACCAGCATGAAGCCCATGCCCACGACCATGGAGACCCAGCCAGCGCGCCCGATACCCGCCCGGTCCCCGGCACCGAAGGCCAGACCGACCCGGACGGTGGTGGCCTGGGACAATCCAAGGGGAATCATGAAGGAGATGGACGCACATTGCAGCGCCACCGCATGGGCAGCAAGTTCGGCACGTCCCAGCATTCCCATGAGGATGGAGGCGGCACCGAACAGGCCCACTTCGGACAGGATGGTCAGGCTGATCGGGGTACCGATCCTGAGCACCTGCATCAGGCGGGTCCAGTCGGGCTTGTAGAGACGAGCCAGAACGTGATAGCGGCGGTAACGCCGGTGAAACAGCACATAGCCGAGCAGGGTCAGGAACATCACCATGTGAACGATGCTGGTGGATATTCCCGCCCCGGCCAGTTCCAGGCGCGGCAGGCCGAAATTGCCGAACATGAGGGCATAATTGCCCAGGGCATTGACGAAGATGCCCAGAACCGTCACCCACAGGACCACCGTCGTGTCCCCGCGCGCCGACAGGAGGGCGCGCATTACCACCAGTCCCAGACCGGGAAAGACCATCCATTTGGCGGTGGACAGGTAGGTGGCTGCCAGATCGCTCACCACCGGATCCTGTCCCAGAGCCCTGAAGGCAATGGGAAAGCGCGCTACCAGCGGCGTGACCAGGATGGTGAACAGGGCGGCGGCCCACAGGCCCTGCCGGACAATGCGGCGCACTTCCTTTCCCCTGCGGGCCCCGATGGCCTGGGCAATCAGGGGGGACGTGGCCGAAACAAGACCCAGCCCGCCCAGAAACAGGGTAAAGAACAGGGAATTGGCCAGGGAGCCGGCCGCTATGTGGTCCGGCCCCAGCCAGCCCATCATGATCACGTCGGTGGCATTGAGGGAAATGCTGGCAAGCTGGGCAACGACGAGGGGCCATGCCAGTTTCACGGTAGCAAGGAATTCGTCCCGCCAGGGACGGGAGGCGGCCGGGGGCACGGATTCGGTGGGGAGCGGGGACTCCGGAGCGGTGGCGGACATATCGGAAGTGGGGGATTTGTCACGGGGTGCAGGCATCATATCGTTCCAGTTGGCGGCTGGAGATGCGCGCTGCCCCCAACGACACATGGTCGCCGGCGGCCCGCTTGAGCGCCCCAGATCAGGCAGGCGCCAGAATTTGACGAGAACAGGCGCCTTGTCAACAAAAAACCGGCACCCCCGATCCGGGAGGTGCCGGCCATGAACATTGGAGGAAACCGGGCCTACTTGGCCGGGGCAATCACCATGACCATCTGGCGTCCTTCAACCTTGGGAAGGGCCTCGACCTTGGCAATATCTCCCATCTGGTCGCGCACCTTGTTCAGCAGCTGCAGACCCAGTTCCTGATGGGCCATTTCACGACCACGGAAACGCATGGTCACCTTGACCTTGTCCCCTTCGGACAGGAATTTTTCAACGGCACGCATCTTCACGTCATAATCGTGGGTGTCGATGTTGGGGCGCAGCTTGATTTCCTTGACGTCGATCGTCTTCTGGCGCTTGCGCGCATCGGCGGCCTTCTTCTGCGCCTGATACTTGTATTTTCCCAGGTCCAGGATCTTGCATACGGGCGGACGGGCATTTGGCGAAATGGCGACCAGATCCAGCCCGGCCTCCGCGGCCATCTCCCGGGCTACATGGGTGGGTGTGGGGCCGAGGTGATTTCCCTCGGCATCGATCAACTGAACTTCGGGTTCAGTGATATCATCGTTGGCGGGCGGCCCTTTTCGCTGGGGCGCCACTTGTCTCATGGGGCGGCGAATGTTGTTTGATCCTTTATTCGGTTGTCACAATGGTTTATCTGCGATGTTAAAATCGTGTTTCGCGATGCCAAAGTCAACACAAAATGGGGGCTGATGCCACCAATCGTACCGTTTTGGCTGCCGGCGTTGCCCGATTGCACGGGTGTGAATCAATCCGGGGAGCCACTGATGGGCCACAATGATGCATTCTTGAACGTGGGCACGGGACAGAATTGCCGCAGGATCGCCTGGCAACAGGAAAGGGGGGGTCAGCCCGGCCTGTTTTGGCTGGGGGGGTTCAAGTCCGACATGTCGGGCACCAAGGCACAGGCGCTGGCGGAAATGGCCGGACGGATGGGACTGGGCATTACCCGCTTCGACTATTCGGGCCATGGCCGTTCCGAGGGGGATGTGGTCAAAGGACGCATCAGCGACTGGCTGGAAGAATCCGAGGCAGTTTTTGCCAACACGGATGGGCCGCAGATCCTTGTCGGCTCGTCCATGGGGGCCTGGCTGGCCCTGCTCCTGAACCAGCACGTGAACGCCAAAGGGCCCGGGCGGGTTGCGGGCCTGATCCTCATCGCGCCGGCCGTGGACATGACTCGCGACCTGATGGCGGCGCATTTTGACGAAAAGGACCGGCAGACCCTCAAGGATACCGGTCAGGTTGCCCTGCCCTCGGATTACGGGGATCCCTATATCATTACCGGGGCATTCCTTGCGGACGGGGAACGGCACCTGCTGTTGAACGGGCCGATCCGGACCCATTGTCCGGTTATCATCCTGCAAGGGGGGCGGGACAAGGCGGTACCGGTCGCCCATGCGTTGAAACTGGTGCACCATCTGCTTGAAGACAAGGTGATGTTCACGCTGGTGCCGGACGCCGACCATTCCCTGAGCCGACCACAGGACCTTGATCTGCTGGCGGACAGCGTGAAACGGCTGGTTGCGGAAACTGCTGACTGAACCGGGGTGCACAAGCCACGGGCAGGCCCTTCAGTCTGTCGCCAACAGGGGCGGGCTGGGACCTTTTGCCGCCTGCATCCGCTTGATTCGCGGGAACAAAAGTGATTTGCTGACGCCGCGGGGGCAGTAACATCGTCCCTCCCGCTGCCTGACCGTGTCGGGAGGCGGGAGCAGTTGAGGGATA
>JALWTJ010000012.1 GCA_027082895.1 Hyphomicrobiales bacterium
AGATGGCTTCTGCCCTGATGATGCAGGCCGCCATGGGGCAGGTGGCCAACCCCCATCGGCTGGTGTGTGTCATTCTTTCGCTTTCCGAAGGAGATTCCCATCGGGCCATAACCCAGGCCGGCTTTGCGCCCATCGTGCAGGCGCTCATTGCCCACGCGCAGCACCAGCTGTCCTATTTTTCCGGCATGGGAGGCATGTTTGCCGACATTGATCTGAGTTGCCGCGCCATCGCCCGCTACCATCGCCTGTTGCGTGCCCTGACCAGCCTCACCGAAAATGACAAGAATTCAGCCTGGCACTACGCGGTGTCCACCATCGTTCGCAAGATGTCCGAAGCCATCGAGCCGCGCCTGTCCCAGGTCAGTTCCAATGTTCGTCAGGCCCTGCGCAAGCCCAGAACGGGGCCGGACCATGTGGATGCCGAACTGCAACTGGAAGCCCTTAACGGTCTTTACCTGCTGGCTGCGGTGCGTGAAGCGCTGGATGTGCTGGCACTGAATGCCATGGTATCGAACTTGTGGAACGATGTGGGTCAGGCTTTGGAAATCCTCAATGAGCGGAACCTTGAAGCCTACCGGCGTGAGCCGGGTAATGACATGCTGGCCGAACGCCTGGAGACCGGCATAAAGATGGCGGCAATCCGCTTCAACGAAGAATATGCCGAGATTCTGCGCCGTGCCAGAGATGCCGTCGCCCGCCGGGGAGGCGAGCGCGGAGGATCATGATTTCCCGCTCGCGCTGGCTGTGGGGCGCACATCGCATTTTACCATTGTCGTACCGTTGCGCACGAACACCGGCCTTCCCGCCTTTGCCCCATTCCCTGTCATGAGCGCACGCACGACACCTTGCCCCGTCGGGGGGCAGGAATAGATGACACCAATAGCCCTGTCCGAGGTCTGAATTTCGTTTCCCGAAAAGATCAGGCATCCTGTTTCCAGTTGCGCGGGTGCATCGCAGTGCAACCGGACAGTGGTTTGCCTGCGTCCGAAACGTCCCGACAGGAAGGCGGGAGGTTTTGTCGGATCCATGGAAGATTCAACATGGTGGTTCTTGTCCGAAGTGCCGGCTGTCATTTCGGTATCTTCGGGAAGGTAATCCGGAAACCCGCATCGTTCCTGCGCGTAAAGTCCCGCATACCTTTCGGGAAGTTCCCCCAGAAGCACCTTGGCACCCACGTCGTTCAGACTGCTGCTGCGTGCGATCCGGGGCGCCCGGGGGGCCGATCGTTTCAGTTTGAGCAGCAGGGCTTTCAGCCCCGTTTCGCTTGAACGAACCATGGGCTGAAGCAGGGAAAATCCGCCATCAAGGAAACAGTCCGTACTTTCGGCTTCCAGCGGGGCCACGGGCAGGGGACCGTCCGCGCTTTCATGCCGGTTGCTTTCCCGCCATCCTCTGACATGGCCCTGCGCCATGCGGCCCAGTTGCAGCACTGCGGCCTTTCCACTTTCCACGCATTGACTCATGGTGGTGGCTCCGGCGCCATATCCGGCCAGTTCCACCTGATCCAGCCGATTGGAGCGGACCAGTTGCGCGCGCTGCGGATCCCATTCGGATTGCCCCCCCGCAACGTGCCACAGGCTCAGGTCGGCCTGCCAGCCCCCGCACACGATCAGCCTGTCCGTCTCGATCGGGTCGCCAAGCCGTTCACCGGGTGCTGCGGCCAGTTCCAGTTGCACACCGACCCGGTTGCGAGCCGCGGCAAAGGCCTGTTCCACCTGGGTGCCGGTGGTCAGGGAAATGCCATAGGCCTTGGCAAATTCGAAATAGCGCGAGCGCGGACGTTCCCGGCTGTCGGCCAGCTTGACGATGCGAACCCCCATGTCCGCTGCCAGCAGGGCCACCTGGGTGGCAACCGAGGAGGCGGTGCAAAAGGCTGCGTCCCTTCCCCGCCAGACACCCCAGTTCGCCGCCAGACGGAACGCGTCCCGCGCCCCGCAGATGCCGGGCAGCCGGTTGCCGGCGAACAGGGGCAGCTTTTCGCTGGCGCCGGTAGCCAGAACGATCTTGGCGGCGGAAAAGGACAGAATGCGTGAACGGACCGTTTTCCCCTCCTGCAAAACCTGGTGCGCCGTAACCCCGCCATTTTCCACATGAAAGGCCCGGGTCCGGAAAAAGATGTTCAGCAACGGATTGTCTTCAAGGGGCAGCATCAGGTCGTGCACGAAGGCGTCGGGGCGTTTTTCCCCCTCCACTGCCCCGAAGAACCGTGCGTCCCCCCCGACAAGGGAGTGCTGCTCGATCAGGGCCACCCGCAGGCCGTTTTCAATGGCTGTTCGTGCTGCGCTCAACCCTCCGACACCGGCGCCCACAACAATCAGGTCGGCTTCGACATGTTCATCGACCGGGCACTGCGACCATATCTGTTCGGGTGAAAAATTTCCGTTCAGGGTCA
>JALWTJ010000013.1 GCA_027082895.1 Hyphomicrobiales bacterium
ACCAGAGGCCTTCGCCTGGTGGCAGACCCAGAGGCGGAGTCCAGCCCGTGGGCCCCAACCGTAGTCGCAGGCTTTAGCCTGCGGGGGTGGCGGGGGACAATTTCCATGTGCCTTTCTCGCCACGTCCTGGCGTGGCCGACAACTCGCGTCGCCTGTGCCGACCCGCCCTGGCGCGGCGGACCGCCCCGCCAGCTCTTGCGCCCCATCACCCCGATATAATAAGAGCCGGGCGGCATCTCGCCGGTCTTGAAACGACCCTTTTCGTCCAAAAAGGCGACCATCCTGGGGGAACGCCTGGTCTGCCCGTAATCCATGGGCTCCAGGTTTTCACTGCTGAAGAAGGCGACAAAGCCGGGCGTGAAGACCTTGCCGTCCTCGTGAACGATGCTGCCGGTGATGGTGCCTCCCGGCGGTCTCTTGGCGGGCCGCCCCTCCGCACCCAGCGAAGACGGGACACAGATCGACAATAGCAGCAGGACAAGGGCCGGGATTCGGATCATCTGTTTCATACTCTTTCCTTTGTTTTGTGGATACAACAATTCTCTTTACTGTCCGGTTGAACAATTATAAAGTTTACGCTACAGGTTGTCAAAAAAACTCACCCAGGCGCAACCGGCCGGGGCAACAAACCACACACCCACCAACACTATTATTAGATATCATGAAAAACTTCACCCATTATATTGCCTTCGCTCTCCTCGCCGTTGCCGCGGCAGCAAGTCCGTCCTGCACCAAGCCCGCCGCCCACAGGGAACTCCCCACCTACCGTATCGGCTACATGATCTGCAACAGCGAACAGGAGACCCTGGAGCGGTTCAGGCCGCTGACCGCCCTGCTGAGTGAAAGGCTGGGTGTCCATTTCGAGGCCCTGGCCATCGACACCATGAACTTTCCCAAACAAATCGACACCCTCCACTTCACCCACACAAACTCACTGCTCTACATCATGATGAGCCGCCACAACGGCGTGGATATCCTGGCGGTGGAGAAACGGGGCGAGCTGGGGGCCCGCTCCAAGGGACTGGTGGTGAGCCGGAAGAAGAGCGGCATCAAGACCATCAACGACCTCAGGGGCAAGACCATGCTGTTCGGACCGATGCTGGCCCCCACGGCCTTCATGAGCCAGGTATACGCCCTGCAGCAGAAGGGATTTGATATCGACGAGGACCTGGCCTCCTACCACTTTCCCACCGGGCCGTACAAACATGAGAAACTGATCTACGCCGTCAACTTCGGGCGTTACGACGCGGGCGCCTTCCCGTATTACGACTTCGAGATCATGGCCAGACAGGGGAAGGTGAACCGGGAGGACTTCAACATCCTGGCGGAGGGACCACTCATCCCCTACTGCAACTTCGGCGTCACCCAGCAGGTTGACGAGGCCCTGGCCGAATCCTTCAAACAGATCCTGCTGTCGATCACCAAAGAGGACACCGTGGAGATCGACGGTGAACGGGTAAAGGTCCTCAGCCGGGCCCAACTGGATGGTTTCCAGGCCGCCACGGACACCGACTTCGATATTGTCCGCAGCATGGCCAAGGCCACCAACATGCCGCCCTACCAGGAGTATTAAGCTGTTCCCTGGATGGGCGGGCCCTACGGCAGCTCCGGCAGGGGAAAGGCCGAGGCCGCCGTCGGCATAAAGCGGGCGAAACCGATCCCCTCCTCGGCGCGGGCGTCGAAGATGCTCTCTCCGGCATCCTCCATCCCCCACCAGTTGTTACGCACGTCGATATCCACCCCGTTGTTGAAATCACCCATCTTGAGGTTATAGCGGCTGTTCCGGTGAATGTTGCTGCCGGAAACCCGGATACCGTCCGGCGTCTGGGCCCGCACCATGATGCCCACCTCGTTGTCCCGAACCAGGGAGCCGCTCATCCTGCCCAGCGCCTTGTTAAAGACAAGCCCGAAGGAGTTGGCGGTGAAACGGGAGGCCAGGATCCGCACCGGGCCGCCCTTGAACATCATGCCGGTCTGGTTGGCGCGGAAGGAGCAGTTTTTGACCGTCAGGGTGGAAAAATGGGCGTGCAGGGCCGTCTCGGCCTGCTCAAAATCGCAATTCACGAAGGTGGCGGAGGCCTTTTCCACCATGATCTGGTGCCACTCTCCGCCATCCTCCGCCGCCATGCCCGTGATCAGGATCCTCTCCGCGGGGGTCCCCACGGCCTCAATGGCGCCGTTGGCCCACATACCGCGGTGCGGGGCAAAACGAAGGACGGTGGCGGGCATGATCCGCAGGGTGGTTCCGGCCAGGGTATTCACCCGCCTGGGGATATGGACCTCGCCCTGCCAGACGGTATCCACGGGCACCTGGGCCAGGGGCCAGCGATAGACGGCGGGCTCGGACAGCACCGGCGCGAAGCCGACCCGGCCAAGTCCAGGC
>JALWTJ010000014.1 GCA_027082895.1 Hyphomicrobiales bacterium
CCGGGAGTCAACGCGTCCGGCATCGTGAAAAAGGGCTGGAATGCCTGAAGTCATTCCGTTAGCCTTTCGAGGCAAGGCCCTTTGCTTTCGAGGCAAGGCCCTTTGCTTTCGGGGCAAGGCCCTTTGCTTTCGGGGGAAACGGACGGGCAGCGATATCTCAAATCCGTTTGTTCATGTTTCAAGGAATGTTTGTGGTGGCTATAATGCGATTTCCCTTTCGTTTTCTGTTCGCTTTTGTGGTTGCGGGCGCGATTTCCGGCCCGGCGTCAGCCCAGTTTGTGGAATCCTGTTCGCAGGCCGGTGGGGCGTCTGTGGCGCTGGCGCAACAGGAAATCAATCTGGGGGATGGTGTTCTGAGTTCCGCGTCGGACTGCAGCGGGCTGGACCGGCCCATTTGCGAGGAGGCGGAGCGGCATTACCAGATTGCGGCGCAGCAGTTGCGGGACGTGCTTTTTGATGCCAAGGGCGAGGCGTGCGTCTATTGCAGCCTGGATGCCATCGGGCAGAATGCGCGTGTGCTGTTTGATCGCGGTGAGGGAATGGCCCAGAGCGGTTATGCCAACAATCTGGGGGACGTCTACCGGGATTTCCTGAACTGGAGCAACGCGCCCTATTGCGATGGGCCAACGGTGGCACTGCCGAGCCTGTCGCCTCAGACCCTGCCCGTGGATCCCTCGCAGCCTCAGGTTCTGGATCCGAATCAGCCTCCGGTTCAACCCCAGCCCTCATCCCAGCCTTCTTCGCAATCTCAACCCCAGCCGCAAGCCGGTGCGGCGGCATGCAACCCGAAGTTGCAGGAGTACAATTCTGTGCTGGACAACAGGGACCGGGTCGTCAGCAAGGTCTATTCCCAGGCCGGCTGCGCCAACATTTGCGAGGCAAACGACTGGTGCCGGAGTTTCGATTATGAACGCATGGATTTTACCAGGGGGTTTGAATATTGGTGCATTATTCACCCTTATACGCAGAACGAGCGCCGGTTGATCCCCAAGCCGGATTATGTGGAAGAGAGCTATTATTACGTCTGTGAGGGGCGATAGAAGGGGAAAGGGTCCTGTTGTTCCGGATTGCTGGCGCGGCTGGGTGTTTGTTCAGCGCTGGACACGGGCAATCGCATAAAGGATAAGCCCGAAAGCGGTGATGGCTGTCCCCATGGGCGCCAGCAGATAAAAGGCCATGATGAACAGCAGGGGCGGCGTGATGCCGGGCAGGCTGGTGGTCAGCCAGAGGGGCAACACGCCCAGGGCCAGCAGCAACAGGCCGGTGAACAGCAGGGCGCGGGCCCAGCGGGACAGTCGCACGATTTCACCTTCCCTTTCGTTTTTCCGATGGTGACCTGTGGCTGGTCTTTCCCGTTTTCCTTGGGGCAGATCAAGCCGGGTGACTTCTCTTTCGAACCTAAACCGGCGATGAACGGAGCGGCCAGTGCCGGTTCAGCCTGAATTTCCTAGCCTGTTGGTGTTCGCATCGCAAAAACGGCAAAGGACATTCATCATGTCGCTACAGGATCACAATTCTTTCACCCATTCCTCGGCCCTGCCCCTGCTGTCCATCGAGGCGATTCGTCTCAGCCTTCTGGCAGAGATGGATCAGCGCATGGCGGCACAGGTTGTCACCAGCCCGGTCGCTGACCCGGTTCACAAGGCACGTTCGAACTGCCCGGAACATCTTTATTCCATCGACCGGGAAAAGATGGAGGCGGCGCGCTTCCTGAACACCTGAATAGCTGAAAGGCGCTATTGCGATCCGCGAGGGCGCCTTTTGCAGGGGCTTCTCAGTCGTTGAGCACGAAGGTGATCTTCAGCACCACCCGGTATTGCCGTATCCGGCCGTTGCGGATGGTGACGCTCTGGTCCTTGACCCAGGCGCTGCGCACATTTTTCAGGGTCTTGTTGGCGCGTCGAACGCCTTTTTTCACCGCATGGTCAAAGCTTTTTTTCGACGAGGCGATGATTTCGGTAACGCGGGCAACGGACATGACATTGTTCCTTTTTCTCTGATCGGGATACCAGCTTAGGCGGGTGGGACAGGGGCGTCAAAACACGCTTTTTCTTTCTTGCGATGGGGGACGGGCAGGGCGACCCTGGCCATCATGCCGGGCCATGGCACGGGCACCCATTTTCAAGTTGTGCCATTCGACCTCAGGTCACTTGGCCTTCTCACCTAAAATCAATCCACCGGATTGATTTTGCTAACGGGCGTTCGCCGGATCGAAGTCCAGCACGTCCAGTTCCATTTCCTTCAGCCGCTTGATTTCGTCCCTCAGCCGGGCGGCCTTTTCGAATTCCAGGTTGGTGGCGGCGTCGCGCATGTCCTTTTCCAGCCCCTTGATGGTGGCGGCAAGGTTTTCGCCCACATGCACGCTGGCCGAACTGTCC
>JALWTJ010000015.1 GCA_027082895.1 Hyphomicrobiales bacterium
CCCCCACTTCATCCCCGCCCACATGGATATAGGGGAAGGGGAACATCCGGGCGACTTCAGCAAACACTTTTTCCAGAAAGTCATAGGTGAAGGGAACGGCCGGGTTCAGGGCATTGTTGGTATATCCTTGCACGGATGCATAGGAATCAGGAGCTTCCTGCCCGTCAGCCAGATCCGGCAGAGACAGGAGCACAGCCAGGCAATGGCCCGGAATATCAATTTCGGGCATGATATCCACATTGACCCGTGCGGCCCTGTCCACCAGTTCTGCCACCTGTTCACGCGTAAAATATCCCGCCACCGTTGCGGCGCCACCCCCAAGCTGCGCCGGCATCTTTTCGTGGGGTCCGCGCCGGGCGCCAATGCCGGTCAGTTCCGGAAAGGCGTCTATCTGGAGCCGCCAGCCTTCATCATCGGTCAGGTGCCAGTGCAGGACGTTCAGCTTGTTCCATGCCAGAATGTCAATGAACCGGCCGACCTGTTCGCTGGTATAGACCTGCCGCGAAACATCCAGATGGCAGCCCCGCCAGCCGTAACGGGGCATGTCAACAATCTCGCCCTGCGCCGGAAAACGGAAAAGGTGCGGGTTTTGGCGGGCACCACGCAACATGTGGCCGAGGCTGACAAGGGCATGAACATTACCCCGGTACCCGGCAGCATGCACGATGATCCGATCGGGAGAAAAGGTCAGCCGGTAGCCTTCCTCGGGCAGGTCCTGGTCGGGCCGGAACAGAATGGGACGCGCACCGGGGGCCTGATTGAGGCTGAACGGGGGCGAGTCGGCGGGAAACAGGCGTTCGCTCAGTTCAGCCACATGCATCATTGCCCTCCGGGCATCGGTTCCGGTTTCAGGGGCTGGAAACAACATCGTCGGGGGAGCATCAAAGGCACTGATCCGGATGTCGTTGGGCCAGGGCAGCACGCTCAGGGGAAGGCCGGGTTCTGCCGTGTTGTCGAAAGGTTCCGGCACAGCCTTGCTGCCCCTAAGGGGGCGGATGTCCCGGTCCAAGGGCAGGAAGGGGCCAACGGACACGGGGCGCGTGCTGCCATCGGCCATCACCAGATAGGCGGAACTGACGCCGTCGGTGATGTGGCGAGCCACCCGTTCCAGGCCGGTGACAGCAAAGGACCATTGCTCCTCCGCCGGCAGCAGGGTGCACGGGGGGGGCGCAATGACATGCAGGTTGGCATCCCGGCTGACGAGGGTTGCATTTTCGCATGCCCCCTTGGAGCCGATGCGCGACAGGGATGTGTAGGCCAGGTGGAAATCTTCCAGTTCCTCCCCGCTCAGATTATGGAGGGAAAAATGCATTTTTCCGGTTTCAAGGCTGTTGCCCGTCCAGTTCACTTCCAGTCTGTAGTCCGTCACCGGTTCCGTCCTTCTCATCTGGTGTCAGGGGGGTCTGCTTTTGGTTGCTCGTTCGGGAGACGCATTCAATAGTCATCCGAACGGCTGAAGGCCCTTGCTTCCTCCGCCCGCCCGGCGCTCAGGCCGCAATCCACGTCGAGGCAGGCGCCGGTAATGGCGGCGGCGGCATCGCTGGCCAGAAAGGATACCGCATTGGCGATATCGGTTGTGGTGACGATCCGTTGCAAAGGAAAGCGTTGCTTCAAGCGTTCGAAAATTTCCGGTTCGTTGCGGGCGCGCCGGGCCCAGGCATTGGTCTGGACGGTGCCGGGGCTGACTGCGTTCGCCCGGACACCGAATTTCCCATATTCGACGGCTATCAGGCGCGTCAGGTGGATCAACCCCGCCTTGGCGGCGCTGTAGCCGGGGTGGCCATAGACCCCGGTGGCATTTGCCGAGGCTATGTTTATGACGTTGCCCCGATTTGCAATCAGATCCCCGCTCAGGGCGCAAAAGCAGTTGAAGGGGGCATTCAGATTGAGGTCCGTATCCTGCGCAAAATCGGCGAAGCTGGTCGACTGGAGTGAAGGGCTGGTTACCGCTCCCGCATTGTTGACCAGCAGGCAGACGGCGCCAATTTTGCGGGCAGCAACGGCCATCCTTTCCACATCCGCCGGCCGGGTGACGTCGCAACACAGGGGGCGGGTAACCGCCCTCAAGTCGGAATTTTCCGCCAGAACCGTATGCAAACGTTCCTGATCCTTGTCCACACCGGCAATTTGATAGCCGTCCGCTGCAAGCCTTCTGGCGATGGCCAGACCAATGTCCCCGGCCATGCCGGTAACGAGGGCAACCTTTTTGTCCGTCCCGGACAGGTCGGGCGAAGCAGGCATCATTTTCTTCCGGATGAACGAAGCATGGGCCTCATGCCTCGGGCTTCTTGTAGCACACGCAGTCGATTTCCACCTTGGCGTCGATCATCAGGCGGGATTGCACGCAGGCGCGGGCGGGAGGATGGTCACCAAAA
>JALWTJ010000016.1 GCA_027082895.1 Hyphomicrobiales bacterium
CATGGTGCTGGCGGGGTGCCTGGACATCAATTCGAGCAAGAAGGCAGCCCGGTTCGTGCGGTTTTGCGACTGTTTCAACATTCCGTTGCTGACACTGGTGGATGTGCCCGGGTTTCTGCCCGGAACGACCCAGGAATATGGGGGCATCATCAAGCACGGGGCCAAGCTGCTGTTTGCCTATGCGGAGGCCAGCGTGCCCAAGGTGACCCTGATTACCCGCAAGGCCTATGGGGGAGCCTATGACGTGATGGCCTCCAAGCATATCCGGGCCGATATCAATTATGCCTGGCCGAGTGCGGAAATCGCGGTCATGGGGGCCAAGGGTGCAACGGAAATTCTTTATCGCAGCGAGCTGGGAGATGCGGACAAGATTGCCCGGCGCACGGCGGAATATGAAAGGCGGTTCGCCAATCCGTTCGTGGCGGCGGAGCGGGGGTTCGTGGATGATGTCATCATGCCGCACAATTCGCGGCATCGCCTGATCCGGGCGTTTTCGACCCTGAAGGGAAAACGGGCGGAGGGGCCGGCCAAGAAGCACGGGAATATTCCGTTATAGGGGAGTGGAATGACGAATCCCGGAAATGGATATTCAGGGCGCCATTGGCCTTGTGCCGGCGGGTACTTTTGGCCTCGCGCTGGCGGGCATTTTTGCCTCGCGCCGGCAGGCATTTTTGCCTCGCGCCGGCAGGCTGCCCGAACATGAAGAAGTTCAAGGTCCGGGCGTGGGGAAGGCACATGTTGCAATGGCAGACAATTGGAAGAAACACAGATGACTGACCCGCTATTCCACATGATTTCGGACGGGCCGCGGCCGGTGGCGCCCTTTTCCCATGCGGTGGAGACGGGCGGGTTCGTGTTCGTCACCGGCCAGATGCCCACGGATCCGGATGCGCCCGATGCGCCATTGCCTGAAGGGATTGAAGCACAGACCCGCCGGGTTGTCGCAAATCTGGAAATCGTGCTGGCAGGCGTGGGTCTGGACCTGTCCCATATCGTCATGGCACGGATATATCTGACCGATTTTTATCGGGACTATGATGCCATGAACGATATCTGGCAAAGCTGTTTTCCGCCCGACCGGCGCCCGGCACGGACAACGGTGGGGGTGAATGGACTGGCCTTGCGCGCGCTGGTGGAGATTGATCTGGTGGCGAAACGGCCCGGGGAGATGGAACGATGAACTTTTACCTGCGGTTGGAACGGCTCTGGGTCTATGGCGGCTTTCTGGCGGCCCTGATGCTGCTGGCCCTGACGCCGCTGCTCAGCGCGGGCTGGGACGTGGCGGTTCTGGCGGTGTGGCTGATCCTGCCGGCCTACATGATCCACCAGTATGAGGAGCACGACGACAATCGCTTTGCCCGCTTTCTGAACGAGCACATGGGCAAGGGGCGGGAAATCCTGACGCCACGGGCCCTGTTCGTTATCAACATGGGGGGCGTGTGGGCGCTCAACGTGCTGGTGATGTGGCTGGTTGTCACGCGGGATCCTGGATGGGGGCTGATCGGTGTCTATGCGGCCTTTTTCAATGCGGTTCTGCATGTGGGGCAGGCCATCCGCATGCGCCAGTACAATCCGGGGCTGGTGACGGCACTTCTTGTTCTGCTGCCTCTTTCCCTCTGGGCTGGCTGGGTCATTCATGAAACGGTCCTTGTCCGAGCCACGCAGGAACTGGCGGCCATCGGGGTGGCTGTGGGGTTGCACGTGGCCATTTTCGTCTTTGCCTATTTTCGCATGAAACAGCAGCGGGCCCGTCGATAGATGTTCAAGAAGATTCTTGTTGCCAATCGTGGAGAAATTGCCTGCCGTGTCATGGGGACGGCCCGGAAAATGGGTATCGGGACGGTTGCCGTCTTTTCGGATGCGGACCGGGGTGCATTGCATGTGCAAATGGCCGACGAGGCGGTGCATATCGGGGGATCGGCGGCTGCCGATTCCTATCTCAGGGGAGACCGGATTATTGCTGCGTGCAGGGAAACGGGGGCCGAGGCGGTGCATCCGGGCTATGGCTTTCTGAGTGAGAATGCGGGGTTCTGTGATGCCCTGACCCAGGCCGGGCTGGTTTTTGTCGGTCCCGGACCCGACGCCATCAAGGCGATGGGGGACAAGATCACCTCCAAGAAAATTGCCGCAAAGGCCGGGGTTGCCACCGTGCCGGGCCATATGGGGCTGATCCGGGATGACGAAGAAGCGGTCCGGATCGCCGGTGACATCGGCTATCCGGTGATGATCAAGGCATCCGCGGGGGGCGGGGGCAAGGGCATGCGGGTGGCCCATGACGAGGGGGAGGTGCGTGAAGGCTTCGCACGCGCCAGGTCCGAAGCGGCGTCTTCGTTCGGGGATGACCGGGTGTTCATCGAAAAGTTCATCGAACAGCCCCGGCATATCGAGATCCAGATACTTGCGGATGCTCATGGCAACTGCATTCATCTGGGGGAGCGGGAATGTTCCATCCAGCGACGCAACCAGAAGGTGATCGAGGAGGCCCCGAGTCCGTTTCTGGATGTGGCAACCCGCAATGCCATGGGAAAGCAGGCGGTAGCTCTGGCCAAAGCCGTTGGATATGCCAGTGCCGGCACGGTGGAATTCATCGTGGACCGGGACAGGAATTTCTATTTCCTTGAAATGAATACACGACTGCAGGTGGAGCATCCGGTCACGGAACTGGTGACGGGTATTGATCTGGTGGAACAGATGATCCGGGTTGCGGCGGGGGAAAGGCTGGCCATCGGACAGGGGGACGTGAAACTTCAGGGATGGGCGCTGGAGGCGCGCATCTATGCGGAGGATCCTTTTCGCAACTTCCTGCCCTCGGTGGGGCGGCTGACCTGGTACCGTCCGCCGCAGGCCGGGGAGCAGGACGGGGCTGTTGTGCGTAACGATACGGGAGTGTTCGAGGGGGGCGAGATTTCCACCTTCTATGATCCCATGATTGCCAAGCTGTGCACCCGGGCACCGGACAGGGCAATGGCCATTGAGGAAATGAGCCGGGCGCTGGACCGCTTCGAAATCGAAGGCGTGGCGCACAATATTCCCTTCCTGCAGGCGGTGATGGACCAGAAACGGTTCAGGGAGGGGCGCCTTACGACCGGTTACATCGCGGAGGAATTTCCCGCAGGGTTTTCCGGGGTTGAACCGGAGCCGGAACTGGGTTTGCGCATGGCGCTGGCGGCGGCTGTGGCCGCATTGCGGGAGAGGGATTTCCGGGGAGGCGGGAAATCTGCGGGGGCGCAGGACCTGTCCGTTCTTTGCGGAGAGCAGCGTTGGGACGTCAAGTTCCGGCGGGAGGCGGGCGGTTTTTGCGCGTCATTCGACGGGGCAGTGTACCGGGTGGAAACGGACTGGTTGCCGGGCTGCTCCATTGCCGCCTTTTCGTTTGATGGCATGTCCTTGCTGTTCAAGATGCGCGCGATGGCTGGCGGGTTTCATGTCCGGTACCGGGGTGCGGCGCGTGACCTGCGCGTTCTCAGGCCATCCGTGGCGGATCTCATGGCGCTGATGCCGGTGCGCGAGCCGCCCGACCTGTCCCGCTTCCTGCTATGTCCCATGCCGGGGCAGATGGTGGACCTGCATGTTGCGCAAGGGGACATCGTTGAAGACGGGCAGGCATTGGCGGTGGTGGAGGCCATGAAGATGGAAAATGTCCTGAGGGCGCCCCGGCGGGCGCGGGTGTCCCGCATCTGCGCGGGGGTGGGGGACGCGCTGGCGGTGGATGCGGTGATCATGGAGTTCGAGGAAGCATGAAGACCATCAGGCCGGCAACGTACGAAAAATGGGCGCAACTGGCGCAAAAGGAGTTGCGGGGCCGATCGGTTGACGATCTGGTGCGCGAACTGGGGGAACTGGAAATACGCCCCGCCTATTTTGCCGATGATGTTCCGGCATCGGCGGCCGGGGAAATGCCCGGCGTTGCCCCCTTTACCCGTGGAGTGCGGGCAAGCATGTATGCCAACCGGCCCTGGACGATCCGTCAATATGCGGGTTTTTCCACGGCGCGGGAGAGCAACGCCTTTTACCGCAAGAACCTGGCGGGGGGACAAAAGGGGCTGTCGGTCGCCTTCGATCTGGCCACCCATCGCGGTTATGACAGCGATCACCCGCGGGTCGTGGGGGACGTGGGCAAGGCGGGGGTGGCCATCGATTCCATCGAGGACATGAAGATCCTGTTTCAGGACATCCCCCTCGACAGGATGTCCGTTTCCATGACCATGAACGGGGCCGTCATTCCGGTGCTAGCCATGTTTGTCGGGGCAGCGGCGGAAAGCGGTGTTGCGGCAAAAGACCTGTCGGGCACCATTCAGAACGACGTTCTCAAGGAGTTCATGGTCCGCAACACCTATATCTATCCCCCGGAACCCTCCATGCGGATCGTTGGCGATGTCATTGAATATTGCACCCGGGAAATGCCCCGGTTCAACTCCATTTCCATTTCCGGCTACCACATGCACGAAGCGGGGGCCACGGCCATGCAGGAGTTGGCGTTCACGCTGGCGGATGGGATGGAATATGTGCGGGCGGCGCAGAAGAAGGGGCTGGATATCGACCGGTTCGCCGGGCAATTGAGCTTCTTTTTCGGAATCGGCATGAATTTCTTTGTCGAGATTGCCAAATTGCGGGCGGCGCGGCAATTGTGGGCCGGGATCATGACGGACCTGGGGGCAAGGAACCCCCGCTCCCTGATGTTGCGCACCCATTGCCAGACATCGGGGGTGTCGCTGACCGAGCAGGATCCGAATAACAATATCGTGCGCACTGCGTTTGAGGCCCTGGCGGCGGTTCTGGGGGGTACCCAGTCCCTGCATACCAATTCCTTTGATGAGGCCATTGCCCTGCCCACGGACTTTTCGGCCCGGATCGCGCGCAATACCCAGTTGATTCTGCAGAATGAAACCGGGGTCTGTGACGTGGTGGATCCGCTGGGTGGTTCCTATTACGTCGAGGCGCTGACGGCGTCGCTGGTGGCGGGGGCGGCCGAGATCATTGCCAGGGTCGAGGCGGAAGGGGGAATGACCCGGGCGGTGGAACGGGGCCTTCCCAAGGAACAGATCGAAAGGGCCGCGGCAGCGCGCCAGACGCGCGTGGACCGGGGGGAAGACGTGATCGTGGGGGTCAACCGGTTCATGCTGGAGGAGGAGGAGCCGATCGACATTCGGGAAATCGACAATGCGGCGGTGCGGCGGGAGCAGGTGGCCCGGCTCGAAGATATTCGGCGCACACGGGATGCGGGGGCCGTTGCCCGGGCGCTGAAAGCAGTGCGGAGCGCGGCGCGTTCGAAAACGGAAAACCTGTTGCCCGCAGCCATTGATGCGGCACGGGTGCGGGCCACGCTGGGGGAGATTTCCCAGGCGCTGGAGGACGTGTTTGGCCGCCACGAAGCACAGACCCGTGTCATTTCGGGGGTTTTCGCAGATGCCTATCGAGACGATCCGGAATATTCGTCTCTTCAGGAGAGGATACGGGTTCTGGCGCAGGAGCGTGGCCGGCCGCCGGCCATCTTCATTGCCAAGATGGGGCAGGATGGGCACGACCGGGGCGCCAAGGTGATTGCCACGGCCTTTTCCGATTTGGGGTTCACCGTACATTTCGGCGCCCTGTTCGAAACGGCGGCAGAGGTGGCGGCCCATGTGGCGGACATGGACGTGGACGCGGTGGGGGTTTCTTCGCTGGCAGCGGGGCACAAGGTGCTGGTGCCCGAACTGATCGGCCTGTTGCGAGACAAGGGCATGGGGGATATTCCGGTGATCGTTGGCGGGGTCATTCCGGAAAGTGATTATCCGTTTCTTCTGGAAGCGGGGGTGGCCGGTATTTTCGGGCCGGGCACGAATGTCTTGCAGGCGGCGTTTTCCGTGCTCAACCTGATCGAGGGAAAAAGGAGCAACCAGTGATCGGACGGCTCAATCATGTGGCAATCGCTGTGCCGGATCTGGCGGCGGCTGCTGCCCGTTACCGGGACATGCTGGGAGCGGTGGTTTCACAAAAAATGGACCTTGCCGAACACGGGGTGAGCGTTGTTTTCGTTGATCTGGAAAATACGCGGATCGAGTTGATGACCCCGTTGGGAAGCAACTCTCCGGTTGCAGGTTTCCTTGCGCGCAACCCGGGGGGTGGCACCCATCATTTATGTTTTGAAGTCAAGGATATGGATGCCGCAATTGAGGAATTGACTCAGAAAGGTGCACGGGTTCTGGGGGACGGAAAACCACGGATCGGCGCCCATGGCAAGCCGGTGATATTTCTGCATCCGAAGGATTTTGACGGTGTTCTGATCGAACTTGAAGAAACGGGCGAAATGGCAACGCCCCTTTCGTCCTGAGAAGGGCTCAGAGCCAGCGCCGCACCCGCTTTTTGTAGGCGGCATAGTCCGGACCGAACTTTTCGCTCAGGGCGCGTTCTTCCGGCTCGATCTGAAAGCGGGTGATATAGGCCATGAACAACAGGATCAGGGCAAGGGCAAACGGGTTGGCAAGATAGAGCCCCCAGGAGATCAGGAACAGCACGTCGGCCACATAGATCGGGTTGCGGGAAAAACTGTAGAGGCCGTTCGTGACCAGGGTCGCGGCATTTTGCGGGGCCATGGGATTGAAGGTGGTCCGGGCGCGAATGAAGTTGAAGGCGGACAGGAACAGCACGACCAGCCCTGCGGCCAGAAACAGTTTTGACCCCCAGAAGCTGACAAGGGCAAGGCTGGCAAAGGAGGGGGTAACGCGGGCAAGGCCCCACATGGCAAGGGCGAACAGGGCCATGACGGCAGGGGGTGGAATTTTCGTTTCAAGGAATTTCATTGGCGCAGGGTCCGATGGGGGCAGGGTTCGACGGGTTCAGAGCTGCCGTTTGGAACCAAAGTGCTTTCGCGCCAGATCCAGAAACGTGTCGCCCCGTTGTTCATAATTCCTGAACTGATTGAAAGAAGGAGCCCCCGGAGACAAGAGCAACACGTCAAATTGATCGGGGTCGGCACTCAGTCGGGCAAAGATGTCTTCCAGATTCCGCGCCAGCCGGACGTGCGCCGTCAGATCTGCTCCTTTCAGCATGCGGGCGATCCGGTGGCCGCTGTCGGGCAGGAACCAGATCTGGTTGAGGGCGGCATGGCGCAGGCAGTTGGCAAGGCCGGAAAAATCCTGGTCCCGGTCATAGCCGCCCACGATCACGGACAGCCTGCGGTCGGCGTAGGTGCGGATGGCGGCCCGGGTGGCTTCGGGGTTGGTGGCGATGGAATCGTTGACGAACAGCTTGCTGCCGAAGCGCATTTCCTGCAACCGGTGGGGCAGGGGTTCGAACAGGCGGATCCCGTTCAGGATATCCTGTTCGCTTGCGCCGGCCCCCTGGCACAGGCGGGCGGCCAGTATGGCATTTTGCAGATTGTGCTCGCCCTTGAGGGCGGATTCGGCAACGGCTCGGGTCAGCCGGGCCCGGAAGGCGGGGGATGGCTGGTCCAGCTTGTCCACCAGATCACAGGGGGGCTGGGGGATCAGATCCAGGGAGGCAATCTGAGGGGACAGGGCGCAGCGATAGGGGGAATGACGGCGCAGGATATTCAGCTTGTCGCTGAAATAGTGCTGCTCGTCACCATGCCAGTCCAGATGTTCGGGAAAGAGACAGGTCATTCCCACGATATCGGGGTCCAGTTTCATGTCGGCGCACTGGAACGAGGAGAGTTCGAGCACCACCCATTCATGGGGGGGCAGGTCAAGGACGGGTACCCCGATATTCCCGGCCAGGGCACTGTCAAATCCCGCTTCGCTCAGAATGGTGTGGACCAGCTTGGCGGTGGTGCTTTTTCCCTTGGTGCCGGTAATGGCGATGACCCTGGAGTCGGCGCGCCGGTAACGGGCCCACAGGTTGAGGTTGGTGGTGACGGGAATGTTGTGGCGTGCCGCCAGTTGCAGTTCGGGCTTGTAGATCGACACGCCGGGGGATCTCACGATCATGGAATAGCGGTGATCGGCAATCTCCTGGTGGAACTCGCGGGCCGGGATTTGCGTGGCGCCGGCAATGTCGGCCGTTCCTTCGTCCACGAACACGTGGATTTTCACACCGGGGAACTGTTTCTTCAGGAAATGGCTGCTGGAACGGGCTTCCCGGCCGGCGCCATAAAGCAGTACGGATGTGGGAGAGGTCATGCTGGTTCAACTCCGCTCCTGGGCTGCCCCGGCGCGGGGGCCATGGCGCCACGATGTGCTGTTAACCCGTCGCGGAGCGGTTGGAAAGGGCCAATGGGTGGCTGCCGGGGCGTTCATGCATGTTTTCATGGTTCAATAGATACGCAGTTGCAGGCGCTGGACGATGTCTTCGCCCACCCGCTGATAGCCGAACTCGCGCATGGTACAGCTCCAGCGGTGCTGGAGACGCTCGATCTGGAACAGGTTGTAGCGGGCCGGGGGGGCATTGGAGACGGGGCAGGTCGAGGCAGCGGCCACTCCGATCACCGGCACCTTACGGTTCGGCCCTTCGATGGTGTGCATGCTCGAATTGTGGGTGTGGCCGTGCAGGATCATTTCCGCCCCGTTTTCCCGGATCACCTGACGAAACAGTTTTGCGCCGAACAGGCTCTTTCGTAACGGACGGGCCAGTTCCCGGGCCGGGGGGTGATGAATGGCCACGATGCGGAAGAAACCGGCATTTCCCAGAATTTCCAGACAGCGGGCGAGCCGTTCTGCCTGTTGCTTGTCAAAACATCCCGCGGCGATGAAGGGAGGGGTGGCAACGGCGCTGCTGCAGCCGATGACGGCCACCTGCCCCGTCCGGCGCACATAGGGAAAGGGCGCCTCGTCAAGGGTTTCACCGGTGGCATAGCCGTCATATGTATCAAGGGCCCTGTCCAGGGAGCCGGGAAGGTAGGCATCATGGTTGCCCGGCACCATGCAGACCCGTTTCGTACTGCCCATCCGTTTCAGCCAGCCAAGGGCGGTTTCAGTTTCGGCCGGCAGTGCGAGGTTGACCAGGTCACCGGTGACAATGGACAGGTCGAAGGGTTGGGTGAGCAGGTGATCCACCAGATTCTTTCCCGCTTCGGGGCATATCCGGTTGCCTCTCTTGAGTTGCCAGTTCACATAACCGGTCAGGCGCTTGTTGAGCAGTTGCCAGGGCATCACGCGTGGCAGGGGCGCCAGATGAATGTCGGATATGTGTGCTATCGTGGTCATTGGCGCTGTATTGACATAATCGGAATAAAAACCAAACAGGTTGATGGCAGAATATGTGGTTTATGGGTAGGCACGGCGAATGAGTAATGCGAATGCAGCGCAGGAAAGTGACAGGGACGTGACGGGCTGGAGACTGTGGCGCGCAAAGATCCTCCTTTATCTGGTCAGCATGTTCCGACGCATGACGCTGGGGGCGCGGGGCATGCTCGTGGACGGGAACCGGGTGTTGCTGATCCGGCACACCTATGTGCCCGGATGGCAGTTTCCCGGCGGGGGTGTGGACCCGGGGGAAAGCTTTTATTCCACCATGGAGCGCGAAGTGCTGGAGGAAACCGGATATCGGGTCGTTGCCCCCTATGCCTTGCACG
>JALWTJ010000017.1:0-7356 GCA_027082895.1 Hyphomicrobiales bacterium
ATGGAAATCCGGGCGGTCATACACCAGCGGGCATTCCGGTTCAAGAAGTTTTGCATGCGTGCGGACCATGGTGCCCCTGATTGGCGCACTCCTGATCCGGACCGTGCAAACCAACATGCGCCGGATGCCATTTGTGCATAAATTTTCAGTGATATGGTCACCCAGATACGCATTCGCCTGTTGCACAGACCAAAAGGATGGGTAAAGTCGGCCCAACACTTGTTTGATGCTGGCCGGGGTCCGGGGATCCGGGCCAACCGGAACGATCGGATGCAGACAGGCCGTAGCAACGGAACAAACTGCATCTTTGCCTTACCCTTGAAAACCCGCATGGCCCCGGCCGTGCCCTGCAATTTGATCAGAATACCATTTGATCGGAACGTGTGCCCGAGGACATTTATCCCCCATGGAACTGTACCCGCATGAAAGAGTTGTAACGTTCATCGACGGCGCCAATCTGTATGCCACTTCCAAGGCCATCGGCGTTGACGTGGACTATCGCAGCCTGCTGGCGGACTTCCGGAAACGCTGCCATTTCATTCGCGCCTATTATTTTACCGCCTATCTGGATGATCAGGAATATTCCTCCATCCGTCCCCTGATCGACTGGCTGGATTACAATGGTTACACGCTGGTGACCAAACCGGCCAAGGAGTTCACCGACGCGGCCGGTCGGCGCAAGATCAAGGGCAACATGGATATCGAGATTGCGGTGGAAGCGCTGCAACTGGCCGATCATTATGATCATCTGGTCCTTTTTTCCGGTGACGGGGACTTCACCTGCCTTGTCAAGGCGCTGCAACAGCGGGGCAAGGTGGTCACGATCGTGTCCACCCTGTCCACGCCGACCCCGATGGTGGCTGATGAACTGCGCCGTCAGGCGGATTTTTTCGTGGACGTGGTCGATCTGGTCAAGGAATTCGGACGCGAGCAAATTCCCGTTCCGCCACGCACTGCACCAGCAGTGGACGAGATGGCCGACTGAGCGTTACCGCAGGAAAGACAGTTCATCACGCTGGATGCGCGCACCATGGCGATGGAAGGTTCACAAACATCAACCGGAACCGGCGTGCCGGCGGATGCACCGGAAAATTGTGAGCGCTGCCCGCGGCTGGTAGCGTTGCGCCAGCAGGCCCGGGACAAGCACCCGGACTGGCACAATGGTCCCGTGGCCTCGTTCGGCGATCCCGACCCGCGACTGCTGATCGTGGGCATGGCGCCGGGCATGGCCGGGGCCAACCGCACGGGGCGCCCCTTCACGGGCGATCATGCGGGGGATCTGCTGTTCGCCACCCTCGCGCGGGCCGGGCTGGCCCAGGGCACTTACACCCGGGAACGGGATGACGGACTGAGCCTTCACGGGGTCATGATTACCAACGTGGTGCGCTGCGTACCCCCGCAAAACAAGCCGGTGGCGGCGGAAGTGAACAATTGCCGCCCCTTCCTGCTGGCAACGCTGGAAAAGCACCGTCAATGCCGCACCTATTTTGCCCTGGGGCGGATCGCCCATGACGCCTTTGTCCGCGCCATTGGCAAACGCTGCGCCGCCTTTCCCTTTGGCCATGGGCGGGTGCACGATCTGGGGAATGGCGCCCATCTGGTGGATAGCTATCATTGCTCCCGCTACAACACCAATACGGGGGTGCTGACGACCGCCATGTTTGAAGAGGCCCTGTTCACGGCGGCAAAAATTGCGCAGATCGGCCGCTGGGGGTGAACGTAGCAGAGTGAACGTGGTCCGGGCGCGCCTGCCCGGCCGGCGCTTTCCTCTGACCGGAGCATGGTACCAACGCGCGCTGCACAAGCACAGCGGGCAAACCGGCGTGACAGGCTGCACCTTTCAGGGTTCAGGAATAGGACTTCATGAGACGGGATTTTTCCCGCTGCCAGTCCCGTTTCTTCTGCGCCTGTCGCTTGTCGCCCTTGGTCTTGCCCTTGCCCAGCCCCAGCAGCAGTTTTACCAGACCACGGTCATTGAAATAGAGCTTGAGCGGCACGATGGTATTTCCCGCCCGCTGCACCGCCGCCTGCAGACGGTCCAGCTGCTTGCGGGAGACCAGCAATTTGCGCGGGCGACGTTCCTCGTGGTTGAACTGGTTGGCCTGCACATATTCGGGAATATAGCTGTTGATCAGCCACAATTCCCCCTTTTCGGGAGAAGCATAGCTTTCCGTGATCTGGGCCTTTCCGTTGCGCAGGGAACGCACTTCCGTCCCACGGAGCACGATTCCGGCTTCAATGGTGTCCAGAATCTCATAGTCGAACCGGGCCCGGCGGTTTTCCGCGATCAGGCCGGTAGCTATCTTGGGTTTGCGCTTGACGCGGGCCATGGGGAATGTCTTTACACCAGCCCGGCATGGGCCAGAGCTTCATCAATCCGGTTGCGGGTCGCCTCGGTAACCGGCACCAGCGGAAGGCGAATTTCCTCGGAGCACAGACCCAGCCTGCTGGCGGCATATTTCACCCCGGCCGGGTTGGGTTCAAGGAAAAGAGCGGCATGCAGGGGGGCCAGCTTGTGCTGGAGTTCCAGGGCAAGGGCAAAGTCCCCGGCGGCGGTGGCGGCCTGAAACCGGGCGCACAGCCGGGGCGCCACGTTGGACGTAACCGAAATGCACCCCCTGCCCCCATGGGCGTTATACCCCAGGGCCGTCAT
Source organism: Hyphomicrobiales bacterium (assembly GCA_027082895.1). Lineage (GTDB taxonomy): Bacteria > Pseudomonadota > Alphaproteobacteria > Rhizobiales > Devosiaceae > DROE01. Next base: position 2,654 of record JALWTJ010000017.1, read on the forward strand.
GTCCTCCCCGGACAGCTGAATGAAATCCTCTCCAAGAACCTGCCGGTCAAGGGTCGCGCGGGCCATGCTGGCCGTCGCGTCCTTCACCCCGACAATGTTGGGGCAGACCTCACGCAGGCGTTTCATGGTTTCAACGCTGATCTCAATGATGGAACGGCCCGGAATGTTATAAAGGATCACGGGAATGGTGCAGGCATCGGCAATGGCCTTGAAGTGCTGAAAAAGACCTTCCTGATTGGGCTTGTTGTAGTAGGGAGCAACGGAAAGAACGCCATCGGCTCCCGCATCGCGGGCAAATTCGGCAAGGGATACCGCCTCGGCGGTAGAATTGGAACCGGCACCGGCGATCACGGGCACCCGTCCGGCAGCAACCTTCACGGTCAGGGATACGATTTCGCGATGTTCATCGTGGCTGACGGTGGGGCTTTCCCCGGTTGTGCCCACGGGTACCAGCCCGTTGGTGCCCTGTTCGATCTGTCCTTCCACCATCTCGGCCAGCGCTTTCTTGTCAACGCCACCATCCCTGAACGGGGTGATCATTGCGGTGATGGAGCCGGTAAACATCTTCTTTATCCTTAGAATCTGGGGGACCGGCACGCTGCCGGGCCCACACGGTGGAGCACCAACGGGCACAATGGTGCCAATTTCGTGCACCATAATTGCACAGGTTCAGATGAACAAGCGATTTAAGCCAGCCGTTTCTGCCCCATGGGAGGCGTGGGCAAAAACGGGCGGGAACCGGAAAGAAAAAATTCATCCAATTGCATCATACTTGCTCAATCCAGCAGACCCGGGGGGCGGTTTGTACCAACAAATCGACGAACACAGACAGGCTGATTGATGACAACCTCCTTGTTTCTTGCCCATCCGCACGGGGCCCTTGCGACCGCGGGAAACCGACGGTTTTTCGCCGGCTTCCTGACGGTTCTTATGGTGCTCGCCGGCATGCTCTTTTCTCCTCTGCCCGCACTGGGGGCGGGGAATATCGATCCGACCGTTACCGGTTCGATCAACAGCAGCGTTTCATCTGGCACCGGCTCACCCCGGTTCACCAACGCGCTGAACCTGATTGCTGACGGCAAATATGCCGAGGCCTATCAACTGGCGCGGGGCTTTACCAACAACATAGAGCGGCGCACCGTACAATGGGCAGCCATCTATTACGGGGGCGACAAAATCGACCCGCGGACCATCCTGCGCTTTGCAGCCGATGCCCCCGATTATGCTTCGGCGCGCACCTACAAGTTGCGTCTCGAACGCTCCATCACCAGCAACCCGACCAGCGCCCGGGATGTCATCGACCTTCTTGGTGGTACCATGCCCTATACGATCGACGCCCAGATTGCCCTTGCGGCGGCCTATCTGGAGGATGGGCAGCGCGAAAGGGGGCTTCGAATCGCGCGCGCGGTCTGGACCGGCAATTTCCTGACCCGCGAACAGGAAGAACAGGTACGCTCCACCTTCGGCAGCGGTTTTACCCGGCAGGATCACTGGACCCGCACGGTACATCTGCTGATGAACGACCGGGCACGGGGAGCGGAGCGGATCATGTCCTTTCTCTCTCCGGCCCAGAAATCTCTGGTGAACGCCCGGATCGCCGTGGCGCGCAACAGCCCGGATGCTCCCCGCCTTCTGGACCGGGTGGACCCGGCCTACCGGAACCACCCCCTGTTCCATTTCTCCATGGCGCAGCAGGCCCGGCGTTCGGGGCGGCTCGTGGCGGCCGTCAACCTGCTGAACAAGGCTTCCGGCCCCCTGCCGGATGCGGCCCAATGGTGGTATGAGCGGCGCTCGCTGGCCCGCAAGCTGCTGGAAGCCCGGCAATACCGGGCCGCCTACCGGGCGGCAGCCGGATATGATTCGGGGCCCGACGGCCGGGTGGTGGACGCAAATTTCCATGCCGGATGGATCGCCCTTACTTTCCTCAACGATCCGGCAACGGCCATCACCCACTTCAAGCGCATGCGCTCCCTGTCCACCCTTGCCAGCACCATCACCAAGTCCAACTACTGGCTGGGCCGCGCCCTGACGAAGTCCGGGGACCGGGCCGGTGCGCAGGCGGCGTTTCGCATTGCCGCGAAATATCACACGACCTATTATGGTCAGCTTTCCCGCTACCGGCTCGGGGACACGTCCATCGACATCCGCCCCCTGCCTGCCTGGCGGGGAGCACAGCCGGGGTTTGATGCGCGTCCGCTGGTCCGCTCGGTGCGCCTTTTGCAGGCAAACGGGCATTCCGACTGGGCCGAAAAGCTTCTGGGGCGCCTGATCTACAAGGTAAACGAGCCGGGCGAAATGCTGCTGACGGCACGGCTGGCGCAGGAAATCAATGCCCACAACCTGGCCATTCTGATGGCAGATGTGGCGGACCGGAAAGGGGTGGCGCTGGACCATTTCAACTATCCGCAGGATGGCATTCCGCGCAACTCCCGGCTGGCCGAAATCGACCGGGCCGCCGTTTATGCGGTTGCGCGACAGGAAAGTCGCTTTGACATCGACGCCATTTCCCGCTCGGGGGCGCGCGGCCTCATGCAGTTGATGCCGGCAACTGCCAAGGAGACGGCCAACCTGCTGGGGGTGCGCTATTCCCCCACGCGCCTGACATCGGATGCTGCCTACAATGCCTTTCTGGGTTCCGCCTACCTGTCACGCCAGCTTCAGCGGTTCGACGGCTCGCTGATCATGGCGGCGGCGGCCTATAACGCCGGGGGCGGCAATGTCAACAAATGGGTACGCACGTTCGGCAACCCGACGCAGCCGGATGTGGATCCGGTGAACTGGATCGAGGAAATTCCATTTGAGGAAACGCGAAAATATGTCCAGCGCGTGCTGGCCAATTACATGTTCTATCGCGAAAGGCTCGGGCTGGGCAATGTAACCATCGCGCAGGCCCTGCGCCGGATCGACAACAGTTGAATTGCCCTTCGCGTGCCCCGGCAGGTGATGGGACACGCAGAGCCGGTCAGGCTTTTCAGGAGTATTGCCATGGCCGAAGGTGAACCACCGGCGCCGCAAAACGACATCTTTTGTGACCTGCCAGTGCGCATGATCCGCACAGGCAGCGGTGTACAGCTGGCGGTTCATGTTTCCGGCAAATTTGACGATCAGCGCCCCCCCCTGATCTGCCTTGCCGACTATTGCCGCAACATGATCGATTTCAGCGATCTGCTGAAGAAACTGCCGGTACTGGGCACCACCGACTGGCCGGTGGTGCTGATTGACCTCGCCGGGCATGGGCGCTCGGGGCGCAGGAAAAAGGCTTCCCTTTATTCCACTCCGTCGGATGCGGCGGACGTGCATGCCGTCACGTCTGCACTGGGGGTGGAAAAAGCGCTGTTTCTGGGTCAGGGGCATGGTGGGCAGGTCATCATGGCGCTGGCGGGACAACATGCAGACCTGGTGGCGGGGGTGGTGCTGATTGATGCGGCGCCGGTGCTGCACGCACCAGGGCTGGTGCGCCTGCGGGACAATGTGGAAATGATGACACGCGTTCGCGATCTGCGGCAATTCCAGGCCATTTCGCGTCAGGTCTTTTCCGTCAGCAATCCGGGAGCAACCAATGACGAGTTGGACCGGCTGACCGAACGGACCTTCCACTGGAAGGGGGGGAGCAAACGCGGCCGCGCCGTGCCCCGGTTCGACATGGCGCTGATCCGCAAGCTCGCCCATGTGCAAGTCGATGACATTTTCGCGGCCCAATGGCCGCTGTTTCACATGCTTGAGGCGGCGCCCATGATGCTGATGCGCACACAGTTTTCGGACCAGTTGCCTCGTTCCACCTTCGAGCGCATGGCCGCAATGCGCATGGATGCGGTGCAGGTAAACATTACCGGGCAAGGCTCCCCGGCCCTGCTGCACGATGCGGACGAGATTGCCGCCCTGGTTGCCTTCATGAACCATGTGGCGCAGCACTGCCCGGACTGCTCGGTGGTAAGCGGCTGAGGCGCTGCATGCCGGGGACAGGCTCCGGTAATGCTCTTGCTCCGCCATGGAGCGGCCTGGGGTTCAGTCTTTCCCCGCACGTGCCAGATCGGCGGCTTGACCGATCCAGTTGTCCCGCCCGATACGCCCCTTGAACGACAGATAATCATCCACCCAGTCGATCTCAGCCGGGGTCCATGCAGCAATCTGGTCAAAATGATAGATACCCAGATCATGAAGCGTTTTCTCAATCTTTGGCCCCACACCCTTGATTTTCTTCAGATCATCGGGTTTGCCAAGACGTGGCGCGTCCATTCCCCGGGGCCTGTTGGCAGGAATTGCGGAGGCTGCACCGCCCGACCGGGAAGGATTTTCGGCGGTCGGATCTGTGGGAACCGGGGGCTTTTCCGGGTTGTTCTCATTGGCAGAACGGGCCGAAGCAATAGAGGTGGTGCCGATGTTGGCCGGGCGGGGCTTTACCGACACGCGCGTTGCCGAAACGGGGGCAGGAACGCCGCCGTCTGCTTCTTTTGTGGCCGCTTCGGGGCGATTGTCGTTGCCGCCTGTTCTGCCTGCCGACTGTTCCTCGTGGGCCTGTTTACGGGCAGTTTCCTCGTTTGTCCCGCCCGTTGCACTTACCGGTGGCTCTTTTGCAACGGCAGGTTCCGGGGTGGGCCCGGTGACGGATTCCATGGCAGGCGCCGGAGATTTGGCGGGACCGGATCTCGATACCTTCCCAACTGCGTGCGTGGATGCTGATGAGGAAGCGCGGGTTTTTCCGG
>JALWTJ010000017.1:7366-9502 GCA_027082895.1 Hyphomicrobiales bacterium
ACAGGATAGCGCGCAGGAACCAGCCGATCACGCATCCCAACAGGAAGGTTATTACCACCAGAAGCGCAGCTTCGATAATGTTGGGAATGTATGTCATGAGGTTTCCATCAGCTTGTCAAAAGGGGGAAACAGGAACGTCAATGCACCTTTTCTTCCGGAGCGGGCATGTCGGTGGCGATCCAGCCGACAATAGTCCCGGCCACCAGCACCACCGCAAGAAACATCCAGTAGGTATCAATCAGCAACGCGAGCGATTCGAATGACATGGTGCCATCTCCCTATTCCTCAATTTCAAAGATAATGCGGCGATTTTGCGCCTTGCCCTCTCGTGTATCGTTGGAGGCGATGGGCATGGTCTCACCGTACCCGATCGCATAAAGACGCCGGAAATCGACACCGGCATCAATCAATGTGTTAACCACGGCTTCGGCCCGGGCCACAGACAGGGCCATGTTGGCATCCGCTGGCCCGTCGGAATCCGTGTGGCCGGATACATAGACCTTGGCATCAGGGCATCTTTTCAGACTTTGTGCCAGCTGTTCGACATTCTGCCGCGATTCCTCGGTCAACCGGGCACTGGCGGGCGCGAACAGGATGGTGCGGGTGCTGGCAAATTCGGCAATGGCCTTGCGGCAGATCTGCAGGCCGGGCACCAGGGCAATGTCCAGCTTCCAGTCGGCACCGTTCTTCAGGCTGCGAATACGCGCACGCACCTCATCGGCCGTGGCCGCATCAAGAGCATCCCCGACCAGCGTCCATTTGCCGTTTTCATAGGCCAGCAGTCCGGACTGGAGCTGACCAAGGGCCTGCAATCCGGTAATCACGTTGATCTGCATGTCAGCAGGGGCGCCCGGCGCTACCTCGATACCGTCCAGCATGGCCCCGGATGCAATCTTGCCCGCATAGGCGGCAAAGGCGGCGCTGGGCAACATGCCGGACAGGGCAATCTGCCCCCCATCGGCCCGCAGGGCGTTGAACAGATAATCCATGTTGACCGGCTCGGTGGCGTTTTCGGGCGCTTCCATACCGGAATCCGCCGAGGCGACTGCCTGATCTCCCGCATCACTGGATTCCGCTGCCCCTTGCTCCGGTTCGGCGGGCTGGGCCAAAGGCTGGTCCGCCTGAGCCACGGGCGGAGTTTGCCCGGTTTGGGCGGTTGCGTCATTGGCGGTACCGGTCTCCGGAGCACTGTGCACCATCGGCTCCTGCACCGAAATGGCGGTGGACCATTGATCCATGTCCACGGAGCGGGCAAGAGCAATCAGGGTATCGCGCCGGCTTTCTCCCGAATCGGCAATGCCGTAAAGGGTCCAGTGGCCCTGTGCATAGCTTACCCGACCGGAATGCAGATGCCGCAGGGCGGACAGGGCCGCGTTGGCGGTGCTGATGAAGCCGTCGGGGGCGCCGGGGGCAACATGGGTGATGTCGCGGACGCCATTCCCGGCCCGTGCGTGCAGGAAATTGCCCACGCCCTCGCTGGGAACGGCACCGCTGAGGCGCATGCGGCCATCGGCCATACGCTGGGCCTGCCACTGGAAGGAGGCAGCGTCCGGAGCGGCTTTCTCTCCGGCATCTGCCCGGCTGGAATCTGTCTGATTGGCATTTGGCAGGCTGGCCTCTGCCTCCGCCGTTTGTGCAGCTGGCTCCTTGGCCGCCGATTTTCCGCTTTCATGCTGGGTTGCCGGTTCGGGATGTGCTGCTGTCGGATCGACGGAAAGGCTGCCGTCCCGGGACAGCTGTTCCCCCCCCTGTTCAGCGTTGGCGCTGGCGTCGGCGCTGACGTTGGCGTTCATGGTAGCGGTATCCGAACCATCATCCGGCCCTGCCGGAGTGTCAGCGGATCCAGCAACCCGGACATCAATCTGCCAGTCGCTGGTGTCAACGGTCACGTCAAGGGTGGCAAGAACATCCTTTTTCTGCGCGGGGACGGCTGCGACGCCCTTCAGTGTCCAGTTGCCATTGGCATAGGTTACCGTTCCGGATTGCAGGTGCCGGATGGCATCAAGGGCGGCAATGGACGAAGAAATGAACGATGTGGGCGCTCCGCGGCGAATCTCAAGATCAACGGATGCACCATCACCGGCCCGAATGGTCAGGAAGCGCTGCACGGCCTCGCTGGGAACACCCCCTTTGACG
>JALWTJ010000018.1 GCA_027082895.1 Hyphomicrobiales bacterium
AGACAGGACGGCTCAAGCCCGTCACCCATACCCGGTCGGACCGCGAAACCATCACCGCCTCCATCCGCATTGACGATCAGGGCGTGTCGCGCATCCGCGAACAGCCCTTTGACCGCATCCGGGCAACCTTGGCCACCGCCGCCACATCCCTTTCCGCTGATATCCCCCCTTACGACCCGGTGGCATTGCTCAACCGGACCCAGTCCCGCTCCGCTGCCCTGACCCCCGACCCGGTATCAACGGATATCTATGGAACCAACGTGGAAGGGGAAATAACCGTCCGCAATACCCCTCTTCCCCTGGATGTACCCCCGCCGCGGGTCATTTCGGACATCAGCGCGGCCCAGTTCGTTCTCTTCTACGAAGAAGGTTCCTTTACACCTGACGAAATCAACGCGATGAGCTATGCAGACAATGACAGCAGAGTCATCGAGCTGGACAATACCGATCTGTCTGGTCCCGTGATCGGGGAGGCCGAAAACGTCTCCGTCATTCCCAAGACCACCAGTTCGGCCGATCAGGTACTGGGACGAACCGAACGCATCCTGACCTTCCACGAGGTCACTCCCCTTGACGAGGCCCTGGCCAAAAACGGCTTCACCCCTTCGATGATCTCCGCGGTGCTGGAGGCCATGCGCAATGTCTATCCCTCCCCCACCCTGCCCGCCGAATCCCACCTGCGCATCCTGTTCGGGCCGAATCGAACCGGCGACACGCTCATTCCCTACCGGACATCCATTTATGTGGGCGACACCCACGCCGCGACGGTCGCCCTGACCGACAGCGGCCGCTACGTTCTGGGCCTCGCCCCCTCCAGTATCGAATTTCCCGAGGACGATACGGAGGAAGTCAATGTCAACAATCTGCCCACCATCTATCGTTCCATCTGGGAGACCGGCCGCAAATATGATCTGGATGACAAGACCATCGACAGGATCGTTGCCCTTTACGCCTACGATGTGAACCTGAACAACCGGGTCTCCCCGGGCGATACATTCGAGATTTTGCAGACCGAACCCGATGCCGAAGGCAAACGGCAACTGCTTTATGTCGCCCTGACCCTTGGCAACACCAAGCGGGAATTTTTCCGCTTCAAGGCATCGGATGGGGAAGTCGATTTCTTCGATCCGCGCGGCCAGACCGGCAAACGCTTCCTGATTCGGCGCCCCCTCAGGGGCGGTGGCCGGATAACATCCCCCTTCGGCTACCGGACCCACCCCATTTACCGCACCCGAAGCCTGCATCCGGCTGTAGATCTGGCAGCCGCCCGCGGCACCCCCATCTATGCATCAGGCGACGGCGTTGTGGTGCGGGCCCAATGGGTCGGGGGTTATGGCCGTTTCGTAGAAATCCGCCACGCCAATGGCTATTCCACGCGCTATGGCCACATGAATCGCTTCGCCCCCGGTCTGCGTGCCGGCCAAAGGGTGCAACAGGGCCAGATCATCGGCTATGTCGGCTCCACCGGCAATTCCACCGGCCCCCACCTGCATTTCGAAGTCCGGGTGAACGGCAACCCGGTCAATCCCTTGAGCGTGCGCCTGCCACGTTCAAAATCTCTCTCCGCCCGGGACCAGACGGCATTCATTCAGACGGTCAACCAGATTCACGAACTGATGCAGCGCGACGCCTCCCCCGTTCAGGTGGCCGCCACCAACTGAACGGATTGCAACAGGCGATCCGTTTACTGCCCAAGCTCCCGATCCAAGCTCCCGGTCCAAGTTCCCGCCCGACGTAAAATCAGATCACAACAACCTTGCTGCCGGTGGGCACCCGGTCGTAAAGGTCGATGATGTCCTGATTGATGAAGCGCACGCAGCCGCTGGACACCGCCTTGCCGATGGAAAAGGTCTCCTCGGACCCATGCAGACGGTAGAGCGTGTCCCTGCCGCCCTGAAACAGGTACAGGGCCCGCGCGCCCAGAGGGTTGCGCAGCCCGGGCGGCATGGATCCGTTGGCGGCGCTGTATTTTTCCAGTTCAGGCTGCCGGGCGATCATTTCGCTGGGCGGGGTCCATTTGGGCCATTTCTGCTTCCAGCCCACAGTGGCCCGTCCCGACCAGGCAAACCCGGCCCTTCCCAGCCCGACCCCGTAACGCATGGCCATGCCGTTCTCCTCGACCAGATAGCAATAGAAGCGAGACGTATCGACGACCAGAGTCCCCACCTTTTCGCCTGTTTCATAGGAAACCCGCTGCCGGTAGAACCGTGGATCAAGCTGTTCCAGATGAACCGCGGGAATGGGAAAACGTTCGTCCGGCAAAGGTCCGTACATCAGGGCCGCCTGCCGCTCCAGTTCAGCCAGGCCGGTTTCCTGCTGCGGCGCGCTGCCTGCAGCGGCGATCCGCCCGCTCCCATACAGGTAGCCCT
>JALWTJ010000019.1 GCA_027082895.1 Hyphomicrobiales bacterium
TGTTGTCCCGTTCCCTGCCGCTGGGGGTGAATGTGAAGCTTGATCCTCCCGCTGAAGGGGGACTTCAGCTTGTGTCCCTGTCCGGCCGGACGGGAGAGGCGGATCTGGAAGCGGATATCCAGTTGACGGCGGGGCTTGGCACGGCGCTGGATGCCCCGCTGATCATGAGCGCGTCTATCCACGGGGCGGACGGGGATCAACTGACGCGCCAGTTTGGCCTCGGGGAACGCTCGTTGCTGGCACCGGGCCTGCCGCTGGATGTTTCCCTTCAGGCGCAGGGGGTGTTGGGCGGGGACGTGGAGACAGACATCGTGCTGTCATCCGGGGACGAGTTTCTGGGCTATAACGGAACGGTTTCCCTTGCTGATCTGAGGGAACCATCCGGGCACGGCGTGGTGGACTTTGCCCTTGCTGACCTGTCCCCCCTGCTTGATCTTGCCGGGGTGGGGGGATTGTGGGTTCCGCCGGCCAGCGGCCGGACCGGGCTGGACTTTTCCGGAAAGGTGCTGGCCTTTTCCGACATGTCTCTAGTGGATGAGGAGGGGGAGCCCAATCCTTTCGGGGGGCAGTTCACCCTGGACCTGAGCGCAGATCAGGGGCGGGTAAGCGGCGACATGGGGGGGGCTGAAACCTCGCTTGGCCAGCTCGTTGAACTGGTGGCGGGACCGGCGGCGCTGCTTTCGGGGGGACAGGTATGGCCGGATGGCCCGGTGGATCTGGGGAGTGAGCGCCGTCGCACGACGGGCCGAGTGCATCTCCGCACGCCCCGACTTGTGATCGGGGCGGGAGCCAGCCTCAGCGATGCTTCCTTCGATCTGGTATGGGACGAAACGGGAGCGGGACTTGAAAATCTTGCAGGGCGCATGGGGGAAGGAACGGTGACGGGCCGTGCCTGGCTGTGTTGTGCCGGGGCAGAGGCGCAAAAGCAGTTGACGGGGCGTCTGACCTTGTCCGGGGTGGCATTGGACGACCTGGGACTTAGCGAGGTGACGCGGTTCGTTTCCGGGCAACTGGATTCAGGTATGCAGATCGAAGCCAGTGGCCGTTCATTTGCCGATTTTGCCCGTTCGGCGGTTGGCGAGGGCAGCTTCGTGCTTTCTGATGCGGTGATTTCGGGGCTTGATCCGCTTGCCTTCACGAAAGTGGCGGCGGCTCCGGACCTGTCCGGGATGGAGCGGGATGCTCTGGTGGCGCTGATCCGGCAGGATCTGGGGGGGGGAGCCTTTGCGGCGGACAAGCTCAGTGCCACCTTCCAGATTGCGGGGGGCACGCTGCGGGCCGGCAATGTGGCGGTATCGGGCACCGGGGGGCAGTTGCTGGGCAATGTGCGCATCAATCTGGCTGATCTTGGATTGACTGGAAGCTGGATTGTCACCCCGGATTCCCTTGAAGACCCGCAAGGGATTGTCGAGCAGAGGACGGCGCAGGCCGAGGCAGTTCTTGGCGGCACCCTTCTGGCGCCACAGGTGAACATGGATGTGGAGGCGATGGCGGACGCTATCCAGATGCGCCTGCTGGAAAAGGAGCTGGCCGAGCTTGAGGCCTTGCGGGCGGAACAGCTGGAGCGTTCGCGCCAGCAGGCGCTGGCCCGTCAACGGCTGATGGAGCTGGATGCGCAGCGGGCCGCCGAAGAAGCGGCACGGCTGGAAGCCCAGAAACAGCGGGAAGCGCAGGCAGCGGCTCAGGCGGCGGCAGAAGCCGCGGCCCATGATGGGGCAACGGCATCTGGAGCCGCGGGGGCCGACAGTACGCAGCCCCTTGATCTTGGCGGCAATCTGGATCCGGCACTGCTTGATCCGCAACCTCAGGATCTGACGCCTCCGGCGCAGTAAAGGGTGGGGAACCTGCGCCACAAGTCAGGAAATGCCAGGTTTTGACAAATGCCAGGTTTTGACAAGGGCAAGCGTCAGTGGCCTGCCGTTTCCGCTGGAGTCTGGCGGGCCTGTTGCAGGGCAAAGACGCGCAGGGCGGATGACAGGCTGGTACTGGTACGCGTGCGGTCAATCCGGGCGACAAGGGCGGGCAGGGAGAGGGATTGTTGCCGGGCTATGTCTTCCAGTGCCTGCCAGAACGGGGCTTCCAGTGCTACCGATGTGCGGTGTCCGTTCAGGGTTAGGGAGCGTTTGATCATGGGCGGCAGCGCGTGGGCGGTTGGGGGAAAGGCTGACGAGAAAAAACGCGCCGGACTTCCCGGGTGCCGTATCGGGGCAAGGGGAAGGCGGTCCGGCCCGTGCTGTCATTTCTTTCGGAAGGCATCAAGGGGAAGAAAATAAAACGACACGTCGATCAGTCAGTCATGAGCGGCGCGTTGATGGCGCCGAGGTTGGACGAACACGGATGGGATGGTTAAGCGGTGGCCAAACGACAAC
>JALWTJ010000020.1 GCA_027082895.1 Hyphomicrobiales bacterium
GAAAAGGCAACGGCAGAAACCTGTGCCGCCTTTACCGAACGTTTCGGGCTGGACAAGCCCATCTACGTCCAGTTCGGCATCTACCTGAACAACGTGGCCCACGGGGATTTCGGCAATTCGATTCGTTTTTCCCGCCCCGTGACCCAGATTCTGGTGGAACGTTTCCCCCTGACCATCGAACTGGCCCTCATGGCCCTGACCCTGGCCATCGTGGTGGGCGTGCCCCTGGGAATCATATCGGCGCGCAAGCATAACTCCCTTGCCGACGTGGCAACCATGGTGGCGGCCAATGTGGGCATATCCATGCCCGTTTTCTGGCTCGGACTGATGCTCTCCTACCTGTTCGGCGTGCTGCTGCGCGGCACACCCTTCTGGCTGCCCCCGTCCGGGCGCCTGTCCGCCGGGGTGGTATCGGTTCCCTTCTATGAGGTATGGCACTGGCAACTGGTGGCCGATTCCACCTGGGCCAAGTTTCTTGAATTTGTGTCCAATCACTATGTGTTCAATGCCCTGATTACCGGCAACTGGCCGGTTCTGTGGGATGCCCTTCGCCACCTGATCCTGCCCGTGATTGCCCTGGCAACCATTCCCATGGCGGTGATTGCCCGCATGACCCGTTCCTCCCTGCTCGACGTGCTGGGGCGCGACTATGTGCGCACCGCCCGCGCCAAGGGGCTTCTGGAGGGCGAAATGGTGCGCAAGCATGCCCTGGGCAATGCCATCCTGCCGGTGGTGACCATTCTGGGCCTGCAGATGGGCGCGCTCATGGGCGGGGCGGTTCTCACGGAATCCGTGTTCGGGCTGGCCGGGGTCGGGCGCATGCTGGTGGAAGCCATCAATGCGCGGGACTATCCGATCATCCAGACCTTCACCCTCGTGATCGCCATAACCTATGTGGTGATCAACCTGATCGTTGATCTTTCCTATACTTACCTGGATCCGCGCATCCGGCCCCAATAGGGACCGGTCGCGCCGTGGGAGCAGACCAAATGAACAAGCTGGGCCGGACGTCGGTCGCAATGGCGGACAAAATCGATGAAGAAGGCTTGCTGGGCAAGCCCGTTTCCCTGTGGAAGCAGACCTTTCAGCGCCTGATGCGCGGCCGTCCCGGCCAGTTCGGGGCCGCCATCATCCTGTTTCTGGTGTTCGTGGCCGTTGCTGCCCCGATCCTGGCCCCTTACGATCCCCAGAAGGTGCTGATCGGGGTCGAGGATGTGCGCAAGCGCGAGGCTCCGTGCATCCATGTTCTGGGGTGCGACGTTACCCATCCCCAGCATTTCATGGGCATTGACGGCAATTTTCGCGATGCCTTTTCCCGGGTGATCTATGGCACGCGCATTTCCCTTGCCATCGGCCTGTCCACCGTTTCCGTGGCCCTGTTTTTCGGCGTGCTCCTTGGGGCCCTGTCCGGCTATTTCGGCGGCATAGTCGACACCCTGATCATGCGTATCATGGACGTGATACTGGGCTTTCCCTCATTGCTGCTGGCCATTGCCATCGTTGCGGTGCTGGGGCCGGGTATCCAGAACGCGCTGCTGGCCATCTCCATCGTTACCCTGCCCGCCTATGCCCGCGTGACCCGGGCCAGCGTCCTGTCCGTTAAGGAACTGGATTTCGTTGCCGCCACCAAGGTCATGGGAGGCAGCAACATGCGCATGCTGTTCCTGCGCATCCTGCCCAATGCCATGACGCCCATTGTCGTGCTGGCCACCCTTGGTATTGCCGGGGCCATTCTTGATGCTGCCGGCCTGTCCTTTCTCGGGCTTGGCGCGCAGCCCCCGATGCCCGAATGGGGGGCCATGCTGGGCAGCGAAAGGAACCAGATCTTTTCGGCGCCGCACCTGGTATTCTTCCCCGGCGTGGCGATCATGATTACCGTCCTGGGCTTCAATCTGCTGGGGGACGGTCTGCGCGATGCCCTGGACCCGAGGTTGAACAACTGATGACGTCACACGAGCCCGTACTTCAGATCAAGGGTCTTTCCACCCGTTTTGACACCCGCGCCGGCTCCGCCCTTGCGGTGGACAATGTATCCCTGACCCTGAATGCGGGTGAGACCCTGTGCGTTGTCGGCGAGAGCGGCTGCGGCAAGTCCATCACCGCCCTTTCGGTCATGGGGCTGGTGCCCCGGCCCGGCTCCATCATTGGCGGGCAGGTGCTGTTCCGGGGTGACGATCTGCGCAAGAAGAGCGAGAGGGAACTGGCAAAGGTGCGCGGCAACCTGATTTCCATGATCTTTCAGGATCCCGCTTCGGCCCTCAATCCCGTCCATACCGTGGGCAAGCAGGTTGCCGAGGTATTTCGCCTGCACAAGAACATGGACAAGGCCGAGGCCTGGCGCGCATCGGTGGCCATGCTCGATGCCACCGGCATCCCGGACCCGGAAAGCCGCATGCGCGCCTACCCCCACGAAATGTCCGGCGGTATGGCCCAGCGCATCATGATCGCCATGGCCCTGGCCTGCGAACCGGCGGTGCTGATCGCCGACGAGCCGACCACGGCCCTGGATGTGACCATTCAGGCCCAGATCCTGGACCTGATGCGCAATCTTCAGACCAAGACCGGCACCGCCACCATCCTGATTACCCACGATCTGGGGATTGTTGCCGAAATGGCCGATTTCGTGGCCGTCATGTATGCGGGCCAGATCGTTGAATATGCCGACGTCAAGACTCTGTTCAAGCACCCCCAGCATCCCTATACCCGGGCCCTGCTGCGCTCCATTCCGGTAATCGGAAAGCATCAGGAGATGCTTGAAGTGATCGAGGGGCGCGTGCCCAACCTGCTGCATCCCCCTTCCGGCTGCCTGTTCGCCCCCCGCTGCGAAGCCCGCAAGCAGGCGGACGAGCCGCGCTGCCAGCAGATAAAGCCGGACCTGCTTGATCTTGGCAACAACCAGCAGGCCCGGTGCTGGCTTCTGGAAAAGAACATGGCAGGGGAGGCCGCATCATGAGTGCGCTTGTTCAGTTCCGACACGTCAAGAAGGCCTTTCCCGTCCGCAAGGGCATGTTCCAGCGGGTGGTGGGCCATGTTACCGCCGTCAACGGGGTAACCATCGATGTGGCCCGCGGCAAGACCCTTGGCGTGGTGGGTGAAAGCGGCTGCGGCAAGTCCACCCTTGCCAAGATGCTGGTGGGTTTGCTGGACCTGACGGAGGGGGAAATCCTGTTTGACGGCAAGCCCCTGCACAAGGCGGGCACCCCCAGCGACAATCAGGCTTCCCGCAACATCCAGATCGTGTTTCAGGATCCTTTCTCCTCTCTCGATCCCCGCCTGCCCGTGGGCCATTCCATTGCCGAGGGCATGGTCATTCACAAGATCGGTAACGCCACTACCCGTCGCCAGGCGGTATCGGATATGCTCGAACTTGTCGGGCTGCCCCCCATTGCCGCCAATCGCTACCCCCACGAATTTTCCGGCGGGCAGCGCCAGCGCATCGGCATCGCCCGCGCCCTGATCATGAAACCGGCCTTTGTGGTGTGCGACGAGCCCACCTCCGCCCTGGACGTGTCGGTTCAGGCCCAGATCCTGAACCTCCTGCGCCGTCTGCAGGGGGAACTGGACCTGACCCTGATGTTCATTTCCCACAACCTGTCCGTGGTCCAGCATGTGGCCGACGATGTCATGGTCATGTATCTGGGTGTGCCCGTGGAAATCGCCCCCTCCGAGACCCTGTTCTCCAACCCCCTGCACCCCTACACCAAGGCCCTGCTGTCCGCCACACCGATCGCAGATCCGGAAAGTCGCGTCGAGCGCATCCGGCTCGAAGGGGAACTGCCTTCCCCCATCAATCCCCCCTCCGGGTGCACCTTTCACCCCAGATGCCCGCTGGCCAATGAACGTTGCAAGCGCGAAGTGCCGCAACTGCATGAGCATGAAGGGGTTCTGACCGCCTGCCATGCGGTGGAAGAAGGGCGGTGCTGAGGGTAAGGGAAAGGGGCCCGAAACGCTTCTTTTGCTAGAGCACTTCCCGAAAAGTGTGAAGCGGTTTTCGGACAAGAAGTGCGGAAATATCAAACAGATAGAGCGTGGTCTTGATTCCATCAGAAACAGACACGCTCTAGCGGGCACCATCCCGGCGGAAAATCGGGACAGGCGCTGCAATCGGATCAGGAACGCTCGATCCGTGCGCAGCGGGCGCACAGGCCGCTGATCTCGACCACGCTGTTGGCAGGCAGGAAACCGCGATCGCGGGCGCAGGTCTGAAGGCGCCGGTTGAGTCGGGCATCAATGAATTCCTCGGCGCATCCGCACTTTTCGCAAATGGCAAAGCCGATGGCCGCCCTTTCCCGCGATCCATCTCGTTCCGGTGCTGTCGGCAGGTGGCAATCCTGTGCGCAACAGGCAATGAAGGCGTTCAGGCTTTCCAGTCGATGGACCAGCCCCCGCGCCATCAGCACATCCAGTGCCCGATAGACCTGCAACGGCGCCCGCATGCCCTTGGTGCGCAGCCGGTCCAGAATGGCATAGGCGCTGAGCGGGCGCTGCGCCTCTTGCAGCACGTCAAGCACCAACAACTGGTTGCGGGTCAGCTTCCCCTTGCCGCCATTCCCTTTCATGGCAGCTTCCTTTCCGGCCGTTCTGTCCCTCGCTGGCGCAACAGCAGGGAGAAAAGAAACAGCATGAGTGCGCTGACCACGATTGCCGGTCCCGTGGGGATATCCCATGTCAGGGAGCCCAGAACGCCCCCCGACACCGCCAGCATTCCCGACAGGGCCGCCAGAAGCGCCATCTGCTCGGGGGAGACGCTCAGGCGCCGGGCCGTGGCGGCGGGAATGATCAGCAGCGAGGTGATCAGCAGAACCCCCACCAGCTTCATGGCTAGCGCCACCATGATGGCCAGCAGCAGCAGCAGCACCAGGTTGGAGCGGTCCGGATTCAGCCCCTCGGCGGCCGCCAGATCCCTGTCCAGCGTTGCCGCCAGCAGCGGGCGCCACATCAGGATCAGGGTGCCAAGAATGGCTGCCCCCAGCCCGTAGACCAGAAAGATGTCGAACCGGGATACCGCCAGAATGTCCCCGAACAGGAACCCCAGCAGGTCGATCCGCACATCGGGCATCAGTGCCAGCAGCACCAGCCCCGTTGCCAGGGTGGCATGGGACAGGATGCCCAGCAGCACATCGCTGGAAAGGGTCCGGTTGCGTTGCAGGAACAACAGGGCAAGGGCCACCAGTACCGCAGCGCCAAACACCCCGGCAAGCAGGTTGATCCCCGTCAGAAGCGACAGGGCAATGCCCAGCAGGGCGGCATGGGCCATGCTGTCCCCGAAATAGGCCATGCGCCGCCACACGAGAAAGCATCCCAGCGGACCGGCAACACCCGCCAGCCCGATACCCGCCACAAGCGCCCGGACAACGAAATCATCCAGCATCGGAATTAGCCTTTCCTGCCGCCTTTGTTGCTGCGGACGAATCGGGGGCAAGAATTGTTCCGTCCGGCCCATGGGCATGATCGTGCTGGTGGTGATAGATGGCCAGCGTATGGGAGGGGTCAGGTCCGAACATTTCGGCAAACTGCCGGTTGTTCATCATGTCCGCCGGCGTCCCCGAACAGCATACATGTCCGTTCAGGCACACCACCTTGTCCGTCTGCGCCATCACCACATGCAGATCATGGGAGATCAGCAGCACGCCGCAACCGATATTGTCACGCACCTTCCCGATCAATTGGTAAAGGGCGGATTGCCCGGCAAAATCCACCCCCTGTACCGGCTCGTCCAGCACCAGCAGATCAGGGGTCGAGATCATTGCCCGCGCCAGGGAAACCCGCTGGAATTCGCCCCCCGACAGGTGCTGAACCGGCGCATCCAGCAGATGTGCCGCATCCACCATTTCCAGGGCATCGCGAATTTCTCCTGCGCTGTGGGACCGGGTGAGGCAGAGGAGTCGCCGCGGGGTGAGGGGAAAGGTCCAGTCGATATTGAATTTCTGCGGCGCGTAACCCAGCGTGAGGCCGGGGCGGCGTTCCATTTCCCCCTCGTCGGCCGCAAGAATGCCCGAAATCACCTTGGCAATGGTGGACTTTCCCGACCCGTTTGGCCCCAGCAGGGTGACGATTTCCCCCCGGGAAACGGAAATGTCCACATGCCGGACCCGCCACGTGTTTCCATCCCGCACACCGATATTGCGGCCCCGGACCAACAGGTCATCCCTGTCCGGTGACAAACGTGTCATTCCGTTGCTCCATTCATGTCCTGAATGTTCATATTACCGTTTCTCAACAGACGAGTTCCCGAACAAACTGCGCAAAAGCAGAACTGCATGAAGGGAGATGCCCGAACAGGGCGCGCCCGCCGCACGCTTTATGCCGGCCAGGTTCCCACACCGTCTCCGATGTGCAGACTCTGCAAAAAGCAGGATTGACCTGTCAGTGACAAACCCTTAGCAAGCCCGACGGATGTAATGTAATAACATTAAATGGTTCTGTCCATGCTGCACAAGACGAAAGAAATGTTACTGTGGACCCTGGGCCTTGTGGCCTTTGTGGTTTTTTTCGCCCTGCCGGGATTCTCCCGGGCGGCGGCACCGGTCCCGGATGTGGTGGTGACCATCAAGCCGTTGCATGGGCTGGCCAGCGCCCTGATGCAGGGGGTTGGCAGCCCTTACCTCCTGATCAGGGGCAACATGTCCCCCCATACCTATGCCCTGAAACCCTCTGCTGCGGCCCGTATCGAACGGGCCGATATCGTGTTCATGATCGGGCCGGAACTGGAAACCTCCCTTGTTTCACCTCTGTCCAGCCTAGCCGCCAGCGCGCAGATCGTCGCCCTGGGGCAGGGGGCACGCGAAGCTTTTGGGGAAACAGACAATCCCGACCCCCATGTCTGGCTGGATCCCCTGATGGCCGCGCATATGGTTGACGCCATGGAAGGGGTGCTGGTGCGCACCGACCCGGCCCATGCCACGACCTACAAGGCAAATGCCGACCGCCTTCAGGACCGCCTGAACGATCTGCACCAGCGCCTTGCGCAGCGTCTCGCGCCCGTATCCGGGGTGCCGTTCATCACCTTTCACGAGGCCTATACCTATTTCGAGAAGCGCTATCACCTGGCGGGAAAGGGGAGCATTTCCCTGAGCGAGCAGCAACGCCCCGGTGCCCGTCACATTCGGGAATTGCAACAGATGATCACTGCCAGGGATATTGCCTGCGTTTTTGCCGAACCCCAGTTTTCCGATGCGCTCGTTGATTTGCTGGTGGAGGGGAGCGGAGCGCGAAAGGCCGTTCTGGACCCGCTGGGGATTGATCTTGCACCGGGGCCGGAGCTGTATTTCGAGCTGATGGACGGCCTTGCGGATACCTTTCATGCCTGTCTGTCGGGGGGCTCTGCGCCGCCCGATTCCTGATGGAAGGCCCGCTGCCCGGTTCCAGCGCAGCCTCTCCCGGCACGGACTCACTCGGGGACGTACCAGCCTTGTCAAACGGCTCATTCGGTGCCAGACTGGCATCTGGATGGTGCGCCGTTTCCGACCGGAAACGGGGCTGAAAAGGGAACACGGTGCGGCGTACCCAACAGGGACCAAAACCGTGGCTGCCCCCGCAACTGTAAGTGGTGAGCTTTTTCCAACCATGTCACTGGCCCTCGGGCCGGGAAGACGGAACAAGGCGCCCTCGCGACGGACCCGCAAGGGGGACGTTCGCGACCAGCCACAAGCCAGGAGACCTGCCTTCCACGTAATCCGGCCCGGAACGATTTCCGCGCCACCTGATGATTGTCACACGGAGGGTGTTGACCCATGAATTCGATCGCTGCCACCTCGGCCCTTTCCCTTTCCCAGCGCATGATTGCCGGAACGCTGGCTTTGGCACTGGGCCTGACCCTTGTTCTGGGAGTCGGCTTTGCCCGCGACATGCGGGTGCATAACGGGGCCCATGATACCCGTCATGCCATCGGTTTTCCCTGTCACTAGGCCGGAACGGAGCACATATCATGGCTCTTTTCCGGCGGATCTTTTTCGCCGCGGTGCTTGCTGGCTTCGTGGCGGGTCTGGCGCTTGCCGCTGTGCAGCAGTGGCGCATCGTTCCCCTCATTCTGGAAGCCGAACGGTACGAGATTTCCGACAGTCATGCCCTTGATCATGCCGCGGACCCGCAACCGGTGGCACCCCATATGCACGAAGCGGAATCCGAACCCTGGGCACCGGCCGATGGATTTGAACGCAACGCCTATACGGCGCTGGCGACGACCCTTGTCAGTATCGGGCTGGCCCTGGTCCTGGCGGCGGTGTCCGTGTTTTCGGGGATGGACATCACCCTCTCCAATGCCTTGCTGTGGGGGCTGGGTGGCTTTGTTGCCTTTTCTCTGATGCCCGCCATCGGCTTGTCTCCGGAACTGCCGGGCATGGTGGCAGCAGATCTGGGGGCGCGCCAGATTTGGTGGTGGCAGACCGTGCTGGCCACCCTTGGCGGCCTGCTGCTGATGGCAAGGGTGCGCAAGGGCTGGGCCCTCGGGCTGGGCGGGCTGATCCTTCTTCTGCCCCACATTTGGGGGGCTCCCCAGCCCCCGGATGCCCCCTCCAGCGTGCCCGCGCACCTGGCAACGGCCTTTGCCGCCAACACTCTGTTTGCCGCGCTGCTGTCCTGGCTGATCATGGCCCTGGCCTATGCGTGGTTTTTCAACCGCTGGCCGGCGCTGGACAGGAATGCGGAGGTTGCCCGATGAGCGGCACGAAGGCAAAAATTCCCGCAACCATCATCACCGGCTTTCTTGGAGCGGGAAAGACCACCCTCGTCCGGCATATTCTGGCCAATGCGGGGGGAAAACGCATTGCCCTGATCATCAATGAATTTGGTGATGTGGGCGTGGACAGGGAATTGCTGAGCGGTTGCGGGGACGCAAATTGCCGTGATGACGACATGATCGAACTGGCCAATGGCTGCATCTGCTGCACTGTCGCCGATGAATTCATCCCCACCATGCAAAAGCTGCTCGCGCGGGAAAACCGCCCCGATCATGTCCTGATCGAAACCTCCGGCCTTGCCCTTCCCCAGCCCCTGGTGCGGGCCTTCAACTGGCCCGAGATTTCGGCCGCCATCACCATTGACGGCATCATTGGCGTGCTGGACGCCGCTGCCCTTGCCGCCGGACAGTTTGGCAGCGATGAGCAGGCCATCCGGCAACAGCGCGAAAGCGATGCCATGCTCGACCATGAAACCCCGCTGGGCGAACTGTTCGAAGATCAGCTGGTCTGCGCCGACCTGCTGGTGCTGAACAAGTGCGATCTGGTGGAGGAAACGGCACTGGAAAAGGTACAGGAAGTGCTGAACGGGGAAATCCGTCCGGGTACGCGCATTCTTGAGACACGCAATGCAGACGTGGATGTGCGGGCCGTCCTGGGTCTTGGCATGGACAGCCAGCAGGACATTGCCAACCGTCCGAGCCACCATGAGCGTGAACATGACGGTCAGCCTCACGAACATGACGATTTCGACAGTTTTTCCCTTGTT
>JALWTJ010000021.1 GCA_027082895.1 Hyphomicrobiales bacterium
CCGGGTCGGCATATGTGTCGAAGCGGACCAGCAGGCGCACCGTTTCGTTGGGGGCCACCAGCACCGTGTCCTTGCGGCCGGCCTCATAGGCCTGTGCGGGTGTTCCGTTGCGATCCAGAATGCGGAACTGGGTATTGTGAACGTGGAAGGGGTGGGACATGGGAGAAGTATTGCTGACTTCCCAGATTTCGGTGGTGTCCCTCTTTACCGTTTCGTTGACATAGTTGATGTCCATCTGCCGGTTGTTGATGGTGAAGCGGGAATTCATCATCATGCCGGCCATGCTCAGAACGAAGCGGCGGGTGTTCACTGCCTTGCTGGCATCGGGAGCGGGAAGGGATGCCAGCGTTGTGGGAACGGGGCCGGAATCGGCCAGCTGGCCGGTGGGCCGCAGTTCCAGAAAGGCAAATTGCGGGCTGACGCGCAGACCGCCCAGCCGGTTGAAATGGGTCAGGGTGACGTTTTTGCCGTCGGACAGGTCCACGAGGATTTCCACGCGCTCGCCCGGCCCCATGGACATGAGTTGCAGTTCGACCGGCGCGGCAAGCAGGCCACCATCGGTGGCAATCTTGTGGAATGTGCGGCCATCGGAGAAACCGATATTGTAGATGGTGCCGTTGGACCCGTTGAGCAGGCGCAGCCGCACAAGGGACGTGGTGGCCTGGAAATAGGCGTTGACGGTGCCGTTGGCGAGGGGAATCTGTCCGGTATAGCCCATCATTCTGTCGTGCATGCCCGGCCGGTAGGGCATGGAGCCGTCGCGAAAGATCGTGCGGTCCTGAAGGGCAACGGCGATATCGTCAACGCCATAGGTTTCGGGCAGACCCAGGGCGCCTGTCTGCGGATCCTCGATGCGAGCCATGCCGGCAATGCCGGACCAGACCTGTTCGGCCGTTTTGCCCATCAGGTGGGAATGGTACCACATGGTGGAGGCTTCTTCGCGGATTTCGAACCGGGGGGACCAGGTCTGGCCGGGGCGGATGATCTGGTGGGGTCCGCCATCGGCGGCGGCGGGCAGGTTGAAGCCGTGCCAGTGCAGGGTGGTGTTCTCGTTCAGGGAATTGGTCACGTTGAACCGGGTGGTTTCACCTTTTCGCAGGCGCAGGACGGGGCCGAGAAAGCTGCCATTTATGCCGCGGGTGGCTGTTGTGACATCGGGGAAAAACCGGGTCTGCCCGTCCTGGATGTTCAGGTCGAATGTGCGGGTGCCGTCCTGCACCGTTCCTTCCAGCAGGGGGGGAATCTTCAGGGGGTTGGTGTTCCCCCCGTGGCTGGCGGCCAGGGTACTGCCGGAAAAGTAAAGGGCGGCGGCGCTTCCGGAAAGGCCGAGAGCTGCCGTGCCGGCCAGAAGCTTGCGCCGGGATAGTCTTGCGGGTGTCGGGGACATGTGCGGATCCTTTTCAGGGCGAGGAATTTCGTCTTGGGGGCGGGCACCGGGGGAGGCGAGCGCCGTTCGGGCGCCATATATCGTAATTCAACGATATATGATAGATGGATATTTCGTGGCGCTTTTCAAACTTTTTCTCACTGTTGCCGGAAATGTGAACGGGTTGCAGGACATTTTCGGTTTGCGGAAGAAATCCGGTTCGCCTGTTTCCGTGTCCGGGCGTGCATCTGATACCCTGACAATCACATGGGCCATATGATCAATATCATGGGGATGGCAACAATGGTCACGATGATTTCCAGGGGCAGGCCCATGCGCCAGTAATCGCCGAATTCATAGCCGCCCGGTCCCAGGATCAGCATGTTGTTCTTGTGGCCGATGGGGGTGAGGAAGGCGCAGCTGGCCCCGATGGCAACTGCCATCAGGAAGGGGTCCGGACGTACGCCAAGACTGGTGGCCAGCTGCACGGCGATGGGGGCGGCAATGATGGTGGTGGCGGTGTTGTTGAGCACGTCGGACAGGGTCATGGTGGTGACAAGGATAACGCCGATGGCAACCCAGCCGGGCAGGCCGCTGGTGGCGGTTGCCAGCCATCCCGCGATCAGGGCCGTGCCGCCGGTATCGTCCAGGGCCGCGCCCAGGGGGATCATGGACCCCAGCAGAACGATCACCGGCCATTCGATACTGTCGTACAGCTCACGCAGGGGCAGGATGTCGAACAGCACCAGCCCGATGACGGTCAGGGCGAGGGCGATGGGCAGGGGGACGACGCCCATGGCGCCAAGCCCGATGGCCCCGGCGAACATGGCGATGGCCCCCCATGCCTTGTCGTGACGGGTCACGTTCAGGTTGCGGTCGGCCAGCGGATAGATGCCCAGCCGTGAAAAGACGTTCTGCATGGAAGCGGCGTCTCCCAGCAGGAGCAGGATGTCACCGGATTGCAATTTGGTGCGCCGGATGCG
>JALWTJ010000022.1 GCA_027082895.1 Hyphomicrobiales bacterium
ACCTCAACGTGATGTCTCCCCTGCCACTGTCCGAGTTCGGCGGCGTGGACACGGTACTTGCCAAGTGGCAGGAAATCACGGGTCTGTAAGATTGACCATCGCAACATTGTTCAAGCGCCGGGACGGGTTCCGGCGCTTGGCCCCCTTGCAAAGCCGGAATCCGAAACATGGAGCCGGCACGATTCCCTGGATTTGCCCATGACCTATCTGGAAGCCTTTTCTATGGGCAAGAGACGTGATGATCCAGAAACCAACGAAGACAGTTTCGTCATCATGCCGGGCATAGGGTATGCGGTATTTGACGGGGTAACCGACCGCAATGGCACCCTTTACGATGGCATGTTGTCGGGACGATATGCCTCGGGCCTGATGAAACGGGCCACGGAGAAGTTTTTCCTCAAACTGGCCGATCTTCCGGAGCGCGGTGCCAGTACGGATACCATCTACAAGGGGCCCGAGGCGTTCGTGGATTACCTGAGTGACCAGTTGCAGCAGGGCTATGTCCGGCACGGAATGCTGGAAGCTGCCCGGGCGGACTGGAAATTGCGGGCAGGCTGCACCATGGTTGCCGCCTTCAATATTGGAACGCGGCTGGAAATCATCGCGGTGGGGGACAGCGGCATCCGCATCAATGGTACCGACACCCTGCAGATTCTCAAACCGCTGGATGACGTGATGGGGATCGTGCGGCGCCAGACATGGCGCCTGTTTGAAGCCAGAGGACACTCACCGGAAGCCTGCGACAGGATCGCGGCAGGGGTGACATGGCCGGGAACGGCCAACCAGGCCCCGGAGAACGAGGCGGCGGACCCAGAAACGATCCGGCAGATCGAAAGCCGGGCCCTTGCGGAATGCTGCGCGCGCTTTCCCGATGTTCCCCATAACGAATTCATGGAACTGATCCGTCACGGCATTGCCAACGGTCAGGGCAATTTCCAGAACGTGGACGACCGGAGGCTGGGCTATGGCGGTCTTGACGGGTTCAAGGTGCCCGCCTGTCACATCGAAAGCCGCTCCCTTGACCTTGCGGACATTCGCACCATGGAACTGTTTTCCGACGGCTATTTCAAGCCGGGGGAAAAATTCGGGGTAGCCGCATGGGAAAAGGCGTTTGAAGAGGTGGAAAAGATTGACCCGCACAAGCTGGGGCCCTATCTGAGCACCAAGGGCACGAAGGAAAACGTGTTGACCGATGATCGCACCTATGTGGGGGTTCGACTGCAATGACGGGCAGGAGCAGCTTACTGCCGGAGCGGCTGCAGGAGGCCGACGTCTCCACCGGTCCCAGCCGCAAGGGCACCCGACGCCGCAAGCTGATCCTCGAAGCGGTTCGCGAGCAGGGGGCCATTTCGGTGGCCAGTCTTGCCGAACAGTTCGGCGTTACCCACCAGACCATCCGGCGGGATCTGCGCACCCTTGATGAAGAGGGGCAGTTGCAGAAGGGATTTGGTGCCGCTTTTGCTTCGCCCGGCGGTGGCAGCCATTTCGGCTACAGCGAACGCCATGGCACACTGGTACCCCTGAAAAGGCGCCTGATCCGTGGGCTGAAGGAATTTATCGAACCGGACATGACGGTCTATGTGGGACTTGGTACCACCTTTCATTCCATGCACGAGATCCTGAAGGGCTGCCCGCGCATTCTGGTGGCCACGGCCAATCTTTCCGTGGCCTATTCCTGCTCCATGGAAACGGATGCCACCATCTATCTTTACGGGGGATATGTGCGCAAGAAGGAACCTTCCGTGCTCACCACCGCCAATGATGCCAGCCATCACCGGTTCAAGTTCGACGTGGCCTTCATCGGGGGCAGTGCCATTGACGAGCAGGGAACGATCCTCGAATTCGATCCCATGGAAATCGAACTGGTCAAGGACGTCATCACCCATTCACGCAAGGTGGTGCTGGTCGCCCGGGACGAGACCTTCGGCCGCAAGGCCCCCCATATCGTGACCAGCATGGAGCATGTGGATGTTCTGGTGACTAATGAAGACCCTTCAGCCCATTTCGCGGATACGAATGTGCTGGAGGATGTTCGCGTCATCATTCCGGACTGAGCGCAGGGTTTCCCCGGCAGACCACATGCTGGCGCCCCCGGTTCCCGGGGGCGGGCCTCAAAGCTGCTTTTCCAGTTCGGGAAGGGCCTCGAAAATATCCGCGACAAGGCCATAGTCGGCGATCCTGAAGATTGGCGCATCCGGGTCATCGTTGATGGCCACGATCATGCGGGCGTCCTTGATGCCGGCCACATGCTGGATGGCGCCGGAAATGCCGCAGGCAATATACAGATCCGGAGCAATGACCTTGCCGGTCTGGCCCACCTGCAGGTCATTGGTGGTGAAGCCTGC
>JALWTJ010000023.1 GCA_027082895.1 Hyphomicrobiales bacterium
GAACCGTTGCTGCAGCAGACCTTCTGGACCCTTCTGGCGGCTACCATCTGGCTGATTCTTGCCGCGGGGCCCTCCCTTGCGGCCACAGACTGGCTCGCCCTGCCCCCGGTGGTTGGTCTGACCATTGTCTATCTGGCATTGTTCACCACGGCCCTGACAAATTTCTTCCTGCAATATGCCTCCCGCCATCTGCCCGGCGCCAAGGTCATGGCCTATGTCTATCTGACACCCGTGCTCGTGGTGGTGCTGGAGGGTCTGTCAGGCCATGGCTGGGCCAGCTGGAGCGTGGGAGCGGGGGCGCTGGCTATCGTCATGGGGTTGCTGGTGGTGTTTTTCAGTGCCGAAAGCGATGCGCAGGGAAAAGGGGCATAACCGATACGCCCCTGCCTGTCGCTGCACTGCGGCTTTCATGCGCATGAACCTGCAGGTGCGCCGAATGTTTCAGCGCCGTTTCAGCCCCTTGCAGAACAGGTTTTCCAGAAACCGTGCTGCCTCCTCGAAATGGCTCTGGTCCCCTTCTTCCAGATGCAGGACGATCCGCACCTGAACATCGAAATCCGCATAATGCTGGGTGGTGGCCCAGATGGCGAACAGCAGGTGACGGGCATCGCACGGGTTCAGTTCTTCCCGGTCGATCCAGTTCTGAATGACCGCGGCCTTTTCTTCCACCAGCCGGTTGAGTTCCCCCGTCAGCATTTCCCGGATCCGGGGAGCCCCTTGCAGGATTTCGTTGGCGAACAGGCGGCTTTCCTTGGGAAAGTCCCGCGCCATTTCCAGCTTGCGCCGTATATAACCGCACACTTCCTTCAGCGGGTCGCCATTTTCATTCAGCGCCTTGAGGGGAGACAGCCACTTTTCCATCTGCCATTCGATCAGGGTGCGGTGGATGTCTTCCTTTGAAGAAAAGTAATACAGCAGGTTGGGCTTGCTCATGCCTGCTGCATCCGCGATCTGGTCGATGGTGGATCCCCGGAAGCCGTGGGTGGAAAACACGTCCAATGCCGAGGCCAGGATTCGCTGGCGCTTTTCTCTCTGGATACGGGTGGTGCCAGGTTTTTTTGTATGTGAAGCAACATTCATGGTTCAACCTAACCAAAAGAATCACGTTTTTGGCTACTTTTAATTTCCCCGGCGCGCAAATTTTCCTTGCCCGGCGCGTTTTCGGTGATAATAATTTATCAAATGGTCAAATTTTCCGGCACCGGCGACAGCCCTCCGGACGGCCGCCCCTATTTCAAGTGCTGAACACACGTTGCTGCGGAGGGAACCATGTCAGCTTCAAATAACGTCACGCCAAACGACCTGAGTGCATTCTGGATGCCGTTTTCGGCAAACCGCCAGTTCAAGAAGGCCCCGCGCATGTTTGTCAGCGCTTCGGGCATGTACTACACAACGGCCGACGGTCGCCAGGTGCTCGATGCCACCGCCGGCCTGTGGTGCGTGAACGCGGGCCATTGCCGCCCGCGGATCACCGAAGCCATCCAGCAGCAGGCCGGAGAGCTGGACTATGCCCCCGCCTTTCAGATCGGCCACCCCAAGGCCTTTGAACTGGCCAACCAGCTTTCGGCCATTGCCCCGGAAGGTCTGGACCATGTGTTCTTTACCAACTCGGGGTCCGAAAGTGTCGAGACCGCCCTCAAGATTGCCCTGGCCTATCACCGGGTTTCGGGGCAGGGCTCCCGCTTCCGCCTCATCGGGCGCGAACGCGCCTATCACGGGGTGAATTTCGGCGGCATATCCGTTGGTGGCATCGTGCCCAACCGCAAGATGTTCGGCACGCTGCTGACCGGTGTGGATCATCTGCCCCACACCCACCTGCCGGAAAAGAATGCCTTCACCCGGGGCGAGCCGGAACACGGGGCAGAACTGGCCGATGAACTGGAACGGATCGTGGCCCTGCATGATGCG
The DNA here is from genome assembly GCA_027082895.1 of Hyphomicrobiales bacterium. Lineage (GTDB taxonomy): Bacteria > Pseudomonadota > Alphaproteobacteria > Rhizobiales > Devosiaceae > DROE01. The sequence continues at coordinate 1,909 of JALWTJ010000023.1, forward strand.
TCCACCATCGCCGCGGTAATCGTGGAGCCGGTGGCCGGATCCACCGGCGTGCTCATTCCCCCCAAGGGGTATTTGCAGCGCCTGCGCGACCTGTGCACGAAGCACGGCATCCTGCTGATCTTTGACGAGGTGATTACCGGTTACGGGCGCATGGGTACGCCCTTTGCCGCCGATTTCTATGGCATCACGCCCGACATCATGGTCACCGCCAAGGGTTTGACCAATGGCGTCATTCCCATGGGGGCGGTGTTCGTGCGCAATGAAATTCATGATGCCTTCATGACCGGCCCCGAACATCTGATCGAGTTCATGCACGGCTATACCTATTCGGGCAATCCCATGGCCGCCGCCGCCGGGCTGGGAACGCTGGCCACCTACAAGGAAGAAGGGCTTCTTACCCGTGGTGCCGAACTGGCCCCCTATTGGGAGGAGGCTTTGCACTCTCTGGCCGATGCCCGCCATGTCATCGACATCCGCAACGTGGGGTTGATCGGGGCCATCGAGTTGTCGCCCATCGAAGGGGAGCCGACCAAGCGGGCCTTCACCGCCTTCCGCAAGGCCTTCGAAAAGGGTTTGTTGATTCGCACCACGGGCGATATCATTGCCCTGTCGCCGCCCTTGATCGTTTCCAGGGCAGAAATTGACCAGATTGTGTCCATGATAAGAGAGATATTGACCGACCTGGACTAGTCTGGAATATATTTTCCATCTTTCAACCAAACAGAACAATTGTTCTGTTGTTATGGGGGAATCCCTGCATGTACACACTCAAGAACGCCATTGACGGAAAGCTTGTTGCGTCCGCATCGGACCGGATGGCAGATGTTTTCAATCCCGCCACCGGTGAAAAGATCGGGCAGGTACCCCTGTCCACAAATGATGAAATCGATCGTGCCGTTGAAAATGCCAAACAGGCCCAGCCCGCCTGGGGGGACATGCCGCCCGCCAGGCGCGCCCGGGTGATGTTCAAGTTTCTCGATCTGCTGAACAGGAACATTGACGATCTGGCCCGGGAAATCTCCCGCGAGCAGGGCAAGACCCACGAGGACGCGGTGGGTGAATGCACCCGTGGCATCGAGGTGGTCGAATATGCCTGCGGCATTCCCCAGATGCTCAAGGGCGAATATTCCCGCAATGTCGGGCCGGCCATCGATACCTTTTCCACCCGCCAGCCCCTTGGGGTGGTCGGCGGCATCACGCCGTTCAACTTCCCGGCCATGGTGCCCATGTGGATGTACCCCATGGCCATTGCCTGCGGTAATTCCTTCGTTCTCAAGCCCTCCGAACGTGACCCGTCCGCTTCCATGATGGCCTGGGAACTGTTCCGCGAGGCCGGGCTTCCCGATGGCATTTTCAATATCGTGCACGGGGACAAATCCGCCGTGGACCGTATTCTGGATCATCCCGACATCAAGGCCGTCAGCTTTGTCGGCTCCACGCCCATCGCCGAATATGTCTATACCCGCGGCACGGCCGCCGGGAAGCGCATGCAGGCACTGGGCGGTGCCAAGAACCACATGATCATCATGCCCGATGCGGACATGGATCAGGCGGCCAATGCCCTGATGGGGGCCGGTTACGGTGCTGCGGGCGAACGCTGCATGGCCATTTCCGTTGCCGTGCCCATTGGCGAGGAAACCGCCGACAAGCTGGTGGCGGCCCTCAAACCCAAGGTTGAATCCCTGCGCATTGGCCCTTCCACGGACGAAAATGCCGACATGGGCCCCCTCATCACGAAGGCCCACCAGGAAAAGGTGCTCGATTACATTGATCAGGGCGAAAAGGCCGGCGCCGAACTGGTGGTGGATGGCCGGGGCTTCTCCCTGCAGGGCTATGAAAACGGCTTCTTTGTCGGGGGCACCCTGTTCGACCGTGTGACCGAAGACATGTCCATCTACCGGGACGAGATTTTCGGTCCCGTTCTCTCTGTGGTCCGCAAAAATACCTTTGCCGAAGCCGTGGACCTGATCCACGGGCACGAATATGCCAATGGCACGGCCATTTTCACCCGGGACGGGGATGCGGCCCGTGATTTCGCTGACAGGATCGAAGTGGGCATGGTGGGCATCAATGTCCCCATTCCGGTGCCGGTGGCCTACCATTCCTTTGGCGGCTGGAAGCGCTCTTCCTTTGGTGCCAACGGCATCTACGGACCCGAGGCGGTCAATTTCTATACCCGCCTGAAAACCATAACCACCCGCTGGCCCACCGGGGTGAAGGAAGGTTCGGTTTTCGCCTTCCCCAGCTAGGGCGGGCGTAAGTGACAAACGGGGCGGGCAGGGGCCTTTTGCTTCTGCCCGCCCATATTCCGGGGACAGAACGGTTTTCCAACGCATGCCCTCCGGAAACCGTGCCCCCGCGGATCAGGGGCCTTTTACCGGCGAAACCGCCGCTCGCACGGCGACGTTTTCAAGGGGAACAACAGGTACAGGAGACTTTTACCATGGCCAAACCCGGTGCAAATCTGAAAATCAACAGCGATCGCCTGTGGGATTCCATCATGGAGATGGCCAAGATCGGGCCGGGCGTTGCCGGGGGCAACAATCGCCAGACCCTGACCGACGCCGATGCCGAGGGGCGCAAGCTGTTCCAGAAATGGTGCGAAGACGCGGGGCTTACCATGGGCGTGGACACCATGGGCAACATGTTCATGCGCCGTGAGGGCACCGACCCGGATGCGCTTCCCGTCTATGTGGGTTCCCATCTGGATACCCAGCCCACCGGTGGCAAATATGACGGCGTGCTGGGGGTCCTGTCGGGTCTGGAACTGGTGCGTACCCTGAACGACATGAATATCAAGACGAAACATCCTATCGTTGTCACCAACTGGACCAACGAGGAGGGCACCCGTTTTTCCCCCGCCATGCTGGCTTCGGGCGTATTTGCCGGGGTGATCGATCAGGATTACGCCTATAACCGCACCGATGCCCAGGGCAAGCGCTTCATCGACGAGTTGGAGCGCATCGGCTGGAAGGGTGACGAGGAAGTGGGCGCGCGCAAGATGCACGCCATGTTCGAATACCACATCGAACAGGGCCCCATTCTGGAGGCCGAAGACAAGCTGGTGGGCGTTGTGACCCACGGCCAGGGTCTGCGCTGGATCCAGTGCACGGTGACCGGCAAGGGCCAGCATACCGGCTCTACCCCCATGCGCATGCGCCGTAATGCGGGCCGCGGACTGGCCCAGATCACCGAACTGGTTCACGAGATTGCCATGAAGCACCAGCCCAACGCGGTCGGGGCCATCGGCCATATCGATATTTATCCCAATTCCCGCAACATCATTCCCGAAAAGGCAGTGTTCACCGTGGATTTCCGCTCCCACGAGCTGGATACCCTCAATGGCATGGTCGCGGAACTGCTGGAAAAGGCGCCCAAGATCTGCGCCGATCTGGGCTGTTCCTTCGAACACGAGGATGTGGGCCATTTCGATCCCCCGGCCTTTGACGAAAAATGTGTCAAGGCCGTTCGCGATGCCGCCGAACGTCTGGGCTATTCCCACATGGACATCATTTCGGGCGCCGGGCACGATGCGTGCTGGATCAACCGGGTGGCCCCCACCGCCATGATCATGTGCCCCTGCGTGGATGGCCTTTCCCACAACGAGGCCGAGGACATTTCCAAGGAATGGGCTACCGCCGGTGCCGATGTTCTGCTGCACGCCGTATTGGAAACCGCGGAGATCGTGGAGTGAGCAACGCCGTTTTCCGGTGCATCAAGGTTCCCGCCGGAATGGCGGGAACAACCTGTTGCCATGCGCACCATGGGTGCGGGCGCGGAGAATCGGGAAAACGCTGCGCAACAAGGGGGGGCTGGGCGTAATGGGCAACAGACGAACAGCCCATGCAGTGCTGTCTTCGTTCCCGCCCCGGGCAGGAGGGCGACCCGTCACACGCGCCGTTCTGCTGCCGGTTGTGTCACCTGCTGTTTCTCTTTTTCTTTTTATCTGTGCCGTTCCCTTTCTTGCCATGCCTGCTCTCGCCGCGCCGCTGCCCGGTGCGGCCTGGGACTGGCAATTGTCCGACGCCATTGACCCGCCCACCGGAATTGACGTGTTTGACGCGGATCCGGACAATGTCACCCGCCAGCAGATCGCGGCCCTGAACGCCGCAGGGGTCTATACCATCTGCTATGTCAGCGTGGGCACGCTGGAAAACTGGCGCGATGACGTCAACCAGTTTTACGACGCTGACATCTTCAATATTCCGGTGGTGGGAAAGCGCTACGAGGAATGGCCGGACGAGTTTTTTCTCGACATTCGCAACCCCGCCCTCCGGTTCGTCATGCAGCGCCGCTTTGCCGACTGTGCCCTGAAAGGGTTTGACGCCATCGAGGCCGACAATGTGGATGTCTACACAAACGATTCCGGTTTTGATCTGAGTGCAGGCGATACCATCGCCTATATTCGCCAACTGGCCGCCGATGCCCATGATCTGGGACTGGAGATCGGTCAGAAGAACGTTCCCGAACTGACGGGCCAACTGGTCGGCATGCTGGATTTTGCCATCACCGAGGATTGTTATGCCGATGGCTGGTGCGATCAGGTCTTGCCCTACGTCAAGGCGGGAAAACCCGTGTTTGCCGCAGAATATACCGATACCGGCGTGAATTTTGCTGCCGCCTGCACCTATGGCGCGGCCCATGGCCTGTCCGTGATCCTGAAGGATCGCAACCTGAACACTGAACTGACAACCTGCTCCTGATGGGGCCGGGTATTTGGGAGGAAACAAAATGAGCAAAGTCATCAAGGGTGGTACCATCGTCACCGCTGACCGCACCTACAAGGGGGATGTGAAGATCGAGGATGGGCGGATTGTTGAAATTGGCGACAACCTGTCCGGCGACGTGGTGCTGGATGCCACCGGCTGCTATGTCATGCCCGGTGGCATCGACCCCCATACCCATCTGGAAATGCCGTTCATGGGCACCTATTCCACCGATGACTTTGAAAGCGGCACAAGGGCGGCGCTGGCCGGCGGTACCACCATGGTGGTGGATTTTGCCCTGCCCAACCCGCAACAATCCCTGCTGGAAGCCCTTTCCATGTGGGACAACAAGTCGTCCCGCGCCAATTGCGACTATTCCTTCCACATGGCCATTACCTGGTGGGGGGAGCAGGTATTTGACGAGATGGAAGAGGTCACGAAACGCGGCATCAATACCTACAAGCACTTCCTGGCCTACAAGGGCGCGCTGATGGTCAATGATGACGAGTTGTATGCTTCCTTCAAGCGCTGCGCCGAACTGGGCGTGACCCCGCTTGTCCATGCGGAAAACGGCGATGTGGTGGCCGAACTGTCGGCAAAGCTGCTCGAAGAGGGCAATACCGGCCCCGAGGCCCACGCCTATTCCCGCCCCCCCCAGGTGGAAGGGGAAGCCACCAACCGCGCCATCATGATTGCCGACATGGCCGGGGCGCCCCTCTATGTGGTTCATACCTCCTGCGAGGACAGCCACGAGGCTATCCGTCGCGCCCGCATGCAGGGCAAGCGGGTGTGGGGCGAGCCCCTCATTCAGCACCTGACCCTTGATGAAAGCGAGTATTTCAACGAGGACTGGGACCATGCGGCCCGCCGTGTCATGAGCCCGCCCTTCCGCAACAAGCAGCATCAGGATTCATTGTGGGCCGGCCTGCAATCCGGTTCCCTCTCCGTGGTTGCCACTGACCATTGCGCCTTTACCACCGAGCAGAAACGCTTCGGTGTTGGTGACTTCACCAAGATTCCCAACGGCACCGGCGGGCTGGAAGATCGCATGCCCATGCTCTGGACCCATGGTGTCAATACCGGCCGGCTGACCATGAACGAATTCGTGGCCGTTACCTCCACCAACATCGCCAAGATCCTGAACACCTACCCGAAAAAGGGCGCCATTCTGGTGGGTGCCGATGCGGATATCGTGGTCTGGGATCCCAAGCGGGAGAAAACCATTTCCGCCAGGACCCAGCAATCCGCCATCGACTACAACGTGTTTGAAGGCAAACATGTGGTGGGCCTGCCCCGCTTCACCCTGACCCGCGGTGAAGTGGCGGTGGAAGAGGGCACCATGAAAACCCGGGAAGGCCACGGAGAATTCGTGGCCCGGGAGCCCAACGCCACCACCAACAAGGCCTTGTCCAAATGGAAGGATCTGACCGCGCCCCGGCCGGTCGAACGTACCGGCATTCCGGCCAGCGGGGTGTGAAGATGTTCTTCGTGATTTCCATGGGTGAATCCTTCTCCCGGCGGGGGGAGGAGCAGCAAATTCCATGGGCTGGTCCTTCGTCATCCCCGGACGTGACCCCGGGATCCATGTGTAAAGACGCTGGTTTTTTGGAGCCAAGCCATGACTGATTCACCCGTCGTTTCCGCGCAAAAACTGTCCCTGACCTTTCAGACCAATGACGGGCCGGTACATGCCCTTTCGGACGTGGATCTCACGATCAATCAGGGCGATTTCGTTTCCTTCATCGGTCCCTCCGGGTGCGGAAAAACCACCTTCCTGCGCGTGATGGCCGATCTGGAACAGCCCACTGGCGGCCAGATCACCATCAACGGCAAGACCCCGCAGGAGGCCCGCCTGAACCGGGACTATGGCTATGTGTTTCAGGCACCCGCCCTGCTGCCCTGGCGCACGGTGGCAAAGAACGTGGCCTTGCCCCTGGAAATCATGGGCATGGAGCGCGCCGAGCAGGCCCGCCATATCGCCCGGACCCTGAAGATGGTCAATCTGGAAGGGTTCGAAAAGAAATATCCCTGGCAATTGTCCGGTGGCATGCAGCAGCGCGCTTCCATCGCCCGCGCGCTGGCCTTTGACGCCGACCTGTTGCTGATGGACGAACCTTTTGGGGCCCTGGACGAGATCGTGCGCGATCACCTGAACGAGCAGTTGCTCAAGCTGTGGCTGGAAACGAAGAAGACCATCGCTTTTGTCACCCATTCCATTCCCGAGGCAGTCTACCTGTCCACACGCATCGTGGTCATGTCCCCGCGGCCCGGCCGGGTGATTGATGTCATCGAAAGCACCCTGCCGGCAGAGCGGCCGCTGGACATTCGCGAAACCCCCGAATTCTTCAAGATTGCCCACCGGGTGCGCGAGGGTCTTCGGGCCGGCCACTCCTATGACGAGGTGTGAGAGAAATGGGCGGAAAATCCTTTCTTTCACGCATGATGCAGGGGCAGACCCTTCCGGTCCTGATCGTCATCGGCATTATCATCGTCATCTGGTACATTGCCGCCATCTGGCTCAACGCGCCCTGGCAACTGGGGGTTTACGAGCGGGCGGAAAACACCGACTGGACGCCCACCCAGTTCATATCCGACACCCTCAATCAGGAACGGCCCGTTCTGCCATCGGCCCATCAGGTTGCCGAGGAAATCTGGAAAACTACCGTCCAGAAAAAGATAACGTCCCGCCGTTCTCTGATCTATCATGCCTGGATAACCCTGTCCGCCACCCTTCTGGGGTTTGTCATCGGCTCGGTTCTCGGCATTCTTCTGGCCATCGGCATCGTGCATTCAA
>JALWTJ010000024.1 GCA_027082895.1 Hyphomicrobiales bacterium
GGGCGGCGCGAGCATCTGGTCATCGTGGCATCCTACGGGGGGGTTTATTCCCATCGGCCGACCGAGGTTCTTCTGGCGGGCATTGTCTCCCGGCTTCTGATCGCGGCGCAGCAGCCCCAGTCGTCCTTCACCGTAACCATCCTGGACAGTCCCCAGATTAACGCTTTTGCCCTGCCGGGTGGGTATATCTATGTCACGCGCGGCATTCTGGCCCTGGCCAATGATTCGAGCGAACTGGCGGCTGTGCTGGCCCACGAAATTGCCCATGTGGTGCTGCGCCACGCGCAGGCCCGGGCCAACCGGGTGGCGGCCAGCGGGCTGGTGGACAAGGTGATTACCGGTGTTCTGGGGGGGGACGTGGAGACGGACCAGGGGGCGGCGCATTCGCGGCTGGCGCTGGCGGCCTTTTCCCAGGCCCAGGAACTGGAAGCGGATTCCATGGGGATCCGTATTGCGGGGCGCGCCGGGTTTGATCCGAACGCGGCAGCGCGGTTTCTTTCCGCCATGGGGCGTTTTGCCAATCAGGACAGCGAAAACGAACAGGGGGGGGATTTCCTGTCGTCGCACCCCTCCACGCCGGAGCGCATTCAAAAGGCGATCGAAATTGCCCGCGACATGGGATCACTGGAACCTGTCCCTTCGAACCGGGAGCAATATCTGGCGGCAATCAATGGTATCACCTTTGGTGACAATCCCGATCAGGGGGCGATCGTGGGACAGCAATTCATCCATCCGGAGTTGAAGCTGACCTTTACCGTTCCGTCCCGGTTCACGCTTCAGAATTCCCGGGATGCGGTGGTGGGAATCGCCGGGGAAGGGGAAGCGGTGCGCTTTGACAGTGCCACCGTTCCTACGGAAATGGCCCTGACAGATTATCTGAAATCGGGGTGGATTTCGGGGTTGGATGCAGCAAGCGTGCGCAACGAGACCCACAACGGGGTGCCGATGGCAACGGGAGTGGCGCGGACAAAGGACTGGTTCTTCCGCATTGCCGTTCTGCGCTTTCAGGAGGTGGTGTACCGGTTCATCTTTGCATCACGCAGTGACAATGCGGCTTTTGAGCAGGCAGCGCGCCAGACCATCGCGAGCTTTCGCCAGGTGCGCACGTCTGATCTGAACCGGATTCGTGAAAGCACGATTTCGCTGGTACGGGCCCGTCCCGGGGATAGTGCGGCTTCTCTGGCGCGCCGCATGCGCAATGTGCCGGGTGGTGAAACGTTGTTCTATCTGCTCAATCACCTGTTTGCAGGGGACGCGTTGGAGCCGGGGCTGTCCTACAAGATCGTCAGCGTGCATTAGAGCGTGTCCCGGGGCGCCGGGAAGCGTCCGGGCAAGGGCATACGAGAAAGGGGAAACCGGCGGATACCGGCTTCCCCTTTTTGTTCTGGTGCGTTCGCCTTGCGGGTGGGTCGTGTCTTCGTGAAGGGGGGCGAACGGGAAGACGGTCAGGCGGCAGCTTCCTTGCTGGAGGCGGTGGACGTCTTTTCGCTGGCCGGATCCGTGGCATCGGTTTCCGAACCATCCGATTCGGCAACATCGGCCTTGGCGCCGCGCCGCGGGCTCTTGGCCAGTTCCTTCAGGATGACCTGTTCGGCCTCGGTCAGGGTGATCTTGCGCACCACGGAGATTTCCCGAGACATGCGGTCCATGGCCTGTTCGAACAGCTGGCGTTCCGAATAGGACTGTTCGGGCTGGTCGGAGGAGCGGTAGAGATCGCGTACCACCTCGGAAATATAGTCCAGATCGCCCGAATTGATCTTGGCCTCGTATTCCTGGGCGCGCCGGCTCCACATGGTCCGCTTGACCCGGGCGCGCCCGGTTACCGTTTTCAGGGCCCGTGCCACGTCAGCGTCGCTGGCCAGCTTGCGCATGCCCACGCTCTTTACCTTGGCCACGGGAACGCGCAAGGTCAGCTTGTCCTGTTCGAAATTGATCACGAACAGCTCCATCTTCATACCGGCGATTTCCTGTTCTTCAATCGCGGTAATCTGGCCCACACCATGGGCGGGATAAACGACATGTTCGTTGGTCTTGAAGCCTGCACGCTGTACTGTCTTTTTTGCTGCCATTGTGGCCATACTCCTGTTGTACCGTTGTCCCCGCCCTCGAAAGGGAAAGCGGGTACTTTTGTCATTCGACCCTGTTGCCGGGCCGTTCATGTGTCCGATGGTGGTGCATCGGAGCCGGGATCTGCGGGCGGAACAGGCAAGCAGGGCGCTTTCTTGCGGGATTCTGGTTTTGCGTAATCCTGCCCCGGTGCGGACCCGTTCCGGCATGACAGAGCGCATCCCGGTTCTGCCTGTTCGCTGATCAAATGATTTCGTGAATGGGTTG
>JALWTJ010000025.1 GCA_027082895.1 Hyphomicrobiales bacterium
CTGGACCCCATGTGGATGGCCTATCCGGCCAACTCCATCGAAATCCGCAATGATCCCTTCGGCCACTGGCAATCCATCCCCGACAAGGTCCGCCCCTGGTTCCAGAAGCGCCTGACCATGGTCGGCCCGGAAAGCACCGGAAAGTCCTTCATGGCCGACCTGCTGGCCAAGCGTTTCGGGGGCCCTTATGTCCCGGAATATGGCCGTCCTTACGAAAAGTTCCGTGAACCGGGCAAGTATCGGGCCGAAGAGCTTCACTTCATCGCCGATGGCCATGTGGCCCACAGAAAGACTCTGGCAGAAAAGGCCGGCCCCATCCTGTTCGAGGATACCGACCCGCTGTTGACCGCCGTCTGGGCCGAAATGCTTCTGGGCCACTCCCTGCCCGATCTGGAAGCACAGATCGAGTTGCCCGACCACTATCTGCTGCTCGATGCCGACGCCCCCTGGGAGGAAGACCCGCTGCGCTATTTTGCCAAGCAGGAACTGCGCGAAAAATTCTTCGACAAGATCAAGACCAAGCTGGAAAAGTTCAATGCCCCCTATACGCTGGTTTCCGGCACCTGGGATGAACGCGAGGAACAGGCCATCCGGGTGGTCAACCACATGCTGGCCACACCAAAACGGGACTTGACCACCGAATGAAACCATTCCTGATCCTGCAATTGCGGCCCGAAAAGGAAGCCTCGGACAGCGAATTTGCCGCCTTCCTTGAAAAGGGAAACCTCGACGCGGCCCAGACCCGGCGCATCCGGCTGGACCAGACACCGGATCTGTCCGGCATCAATCTTGACGACTATTCCGGCGTGATCGTGGGCGGTGGACCGGGATGCGTGTCCGACCCTCCCCATCTGAAGCCGGAAAACGAAAAGGCCATCGAAGACGCCGTAATGGCCCTGATGCCAGCCATTGCGACACGGGATTTTCCCTTTCTGGGCTGCTGCTATGGCATCGGCATCCTGGCCCACTTCCTGGACGGCAAGGTTTCCAAGGAAAATTTTTCCGAACCGGTGGGCGCCGTGACCTGTTCCCTGACTGATCAGGGAAAATCCGACCCGCTGCTCAAGGGCCTGCCGGACAGTTTCCGCGCCTTTGTCGGGCACAAGGAAGCCGTTCAGGCCCTGCCCCCCGATACCGTGCACCTGGTGGCATCCGCCCCCTGCCCGTTCCAGATGATCCGGCACAAGTCAAATGTCTATGCCACCCAGTTCCACCCCGAAGCGGACCCGGACGGGTTTGAACTGCGCATCCGGATTTACAAGGACAAGGGCTATTTCCCGCCGGAGGATGCCGAACAATTGACCGAACAGGTACGGGCCGAGAATGTGTGCCATCCCGAAACGCTGCTGAAAAACTTCATCGCCCGCTACCGGTCGGACCGGGCCACATGATTCCAAGACGCAGACCGGCTCCCGAAAAGAACGGACACCTGTTTCAAGCGGTTACGAGACCGATCTGATTAAAGCGAACCCCTAGAGCACTTCCCGAAAAGTGTGAAGCGGTTTTCGGACAAGAAGTACGGAAATATCAAACAGATAGAGCGTGGTCTTGATTCCATCAGAAACAGACACGCTCTAAGGATTTCCAAAAATCCATCCGCCGCTTGCCGGCAAACTCACGGACGCGCCAGTTCCCATACGCCCCCGACCCCATCGCCGTTCACGTCGCCCACATTCCTGTCACCACCATAAAGATAGAGCGGGCGCCCCTTGAAGGCGGCCTGCATGGTGCCATCGGCGCGCCGTATCAGCGAATAGTTTTCTCCCAGTTGTACATTGGCATCCAGAATAAGGGGAGGCCACGCCCTGGCGCACGCTCCGTTGCAATTCGAAACGCCCGGACCATCCTTCAGGTAATAATAAAGCGACATATGGTTCTGATTCATCATGTAGACCTGACCACGATATTCCCGGCTGTGCACCAGCGCGTTGCCGTGGGAACTGGCCAGACCTGCCCCGGTTCCTGCCACCGGAACAATCAGAAACGCCAGCCCAAGGAGAGAAAGAGAACTGCGACGAAGGGCGGAAAATCTGAATTGCATGGAATCACTCCGGTGAACAGGAATCAGGAAGGGAACCGGTCCTCGATCCGGCACCACTCCCCCATAAGATCAGCACCAGGGATAACATGCAAAAAACGTTCCCGTGAGCAACGGGAGACGTCCCCTCAGCACTCCACCACTGCCACACTGAGCCCACCCAGCGAAGTTTCCTTGTAGCGGGAATCCATGTCCCGGCCCGTGATGCGCATGGTTTCGATGCACTGGTCCAGCGATACCTTGTGTTCCCCGTCCCCATGCAGGGCGAGAGACGCCGCGGCCACCGCCTTGACCG
>JALWTJ010000026.1 GCA_027082895.1 Hyphomicrobiales bacterium
CCCGTGATTGGAAACGATGAGCGCATCCGCCCCCGTATCCACCGCCCGCCGGGCATCTTCGGCATCCAGAACACCCTTGATGATCAGTTTGCCGCCCCAATAATCCTTGATCCAGCCCACATCGTTCCAGTTGAGTTCCAGATCGAACTGCTCGGCGGTCCATGCGCTCAGGGACCGCAGGTCCGAAACCCCCTTGGCATGCCCCACGATATTGCCGAACGTGCGCCGGGACGTCCCAAGCATGCCAAGGCCCCACATGGGCCGCGTCACCACCTGCCAGATATGCTTGGGGGTAAACCGCGGCGGTGTGGACAGCCCGTTGCGCAAATCCTTGTGCCGCTGCGCCAGCATCTGCAGATCCATAGTCAGAACCAGCGCCGAAACACCCGCCGCCCGGGCCCGGTCCAGCAGGCTGCGCACGAAATCCTTGTCCTTCATGACATAGAGCTGAAACCAGAACGGCTTCGTGGTGACGCTTTTGACATCTTCAATCGAGCAGATGCTCATGGTGGAAAGGGTAAACGGCACCCCGAATTCCTCGGCCACCCGGGCCGCCAGCATCTCCCCGTCCGCATGCTGCATCCCGGTCAGGCCGGTCGGCGCCAGGGCCACCGGCATGGAAACATCCTGCCCCACCATGGTGGTTCTTACACTGCGCCCGGCCAGATTCCGCGCGATGCGCTGGCGGAACCGGATCCGGGAAAAATCGCTTTCATTGTCCCGGTAGGTCTGCTCGGTCAGCGCTCCGGAATCCGCATAATCGAAAAACATCTTGGGCACCCGGCGCCGGGCCATGTTTTTCAGATCTTCGATGGTCAAGGCGGCTGTGACATTACCCATGAACATGTCCTTCAGATATCAGTAGGTGGCACGCCCCCCTGATAAATCGAAAACAGCGCCGGTAGTAAAGCTGTTTTCTCTGGAAACCATCCACAGGACCATGTCCGCTACTTCCTCGACCTGCAGAAAACGGCCCCGGGGAATCTTTGACAGCATGAACTGGGCAAATTCCTCGCTCACCTGCTCCAGAATGGGGGTCTTGGCCACGGCCGGGGTCAGGGCATTGACCGCGATGTCGAACCCGGCCAGCTCCTTGCCCAGGGACTTGGTCAGCCCGATCACCCCCGCCTTGGAGGCGGAATAGGCGGAAGCTTCCGGGTTGCCTTCCTTGCCGGCAATGGAAGCGATGTTGACGATTCGCCCGTAATTTCGTTCCTGCATTCCCTTCACAACGGCACGATTGACATGAAAGGTACCGTTCAGATTTATGTCGATCACCCGGTGCCACGCATCAACCGGATAATCGGCCAGCGTAGCCGTGGGGCCGGCTATGCCGGCCGAATTGACCAGAATGGATATGGGCCCCACCTTTTCCTGCGTTTCAGCGACCGCCCTTTCCACCGCCTCATGATCACAGATGTCCAGAGTGATCCCTACCGCATCCGGCAGGGTTGCAAGCGCCTTTTCCAGACCCGCCGCATCCGCATCCCACAGAACCGGCTTTGCGCCATTCTCCGCCAGATGCCGGGCAATGCCCAGACCAAGCCCCCCCGCGCCACCGGTAACGACGCCAATCTGACCGCTCAGGTCAACCTGCACTCCTTGGGCCATGGGGGAAATCCTTTCTCACAGCTTGACATTGCGCAACCTCAGAGCATTGGAAATCACCGAAACGGACGAAAAGCTCATGGCCGCTGCGGCGAATATCGGCGAAATCAGCCACCCGGTAAAGGGGTAAAGGATCCCGGCGGCCACCGGCACCCCGGCAGCGTTGTAGACCATGGCGAAAAACAGGTTCTGCCGGATATTGTTCATGGTCGCCCGCGACAGGCGGCGCGCCCTGACGATTCCGTCAAGATTGCCGCTGACCAGAGTAAAGCCGGCACTTTCGATGGCCACATCGGCCCCGGTGCCCATGGCAATGCCCACATCGGCCTGCGCCAGCGCCGGAGCATCATTGACCCCGTCCCCGGCCATGGCCACCAGCCGCCCTTCCGCCTGCAGTTCCTTGACGATGCGGGCCTTGTCCTCGGGCAGCACATCCGCCCGAATCTCGTCGATCCCGAGCCGGGCCGCCACCGCCTTTGCCGTGCGTTCATTGTCTCCGGTAGCCATGATGATACGGAAGCCCTCGTCATGCAGTGCCTTCAGGGCCGCCGGCGTGCTTTGCTTGACCGGGTCGGAGACCGCTACCAGCCCGGCGATCTTGCCATCCACCACCACGAACATGACGGTTTCCCCTTCATCCCGGCGGGCATCGGCCCCGGCCGAAAGATCCCCGGCCGAAAGCCCCAGTTCCTCCAGCATCGAGGCATTGCCAAGGGCCACGTCCCGGCCATCCACCGTACCGGTAACACCCTTGCCGGTTATCGCCTTGAAGGACGTGGCTTCCACAAGTTCCAATCCCTTTTCCCTTGCTCCCTTGACGATGGATTCGGCCAGCGGGTGTTCCGAGCCCAGTTCAAGGGATGCTGCAAGACGCAGCACCTCGTCCGCATCAAACCCCTTTTCGGGCAGCACGGCCCCCAGCCGGGGCTTGCCCTCGGTAAGGGTTCCCGTCTTGTCAACGATCAGCGTATCCACCTTGGCAAAGGTTTCCAGCGCCTCGGCATTCTTGATCAGCACCCCCGCCTGCGCACCGCGACCGGTGGCGGTCATGATCGACATGGGCGTTGCCAGGCCAAGGGCACAGGGGCAGGCAATGATCAGCACCGCCACCGCCGACACCAGCGCATACGCAAGGGCCGGGCTTGGCCCCCAGATGGCCCAGGCGATGAAGGCAATGACGGCCACCGCCACCACGCTGGGCACGAATTTTCCGGCAACGCTGTCCGCCAGTTTCTGGATGGGTGCCCGCGACCGCTGGGCGCTGGCCACCATTTCAACGATCTGGGACAGCATGGTGTCCTTGCCCACCCGCCGGGCTTCCATGACCAGCGCACCGGTACCGTTGATGGTGGCGCCGGTCACCTTGTCCCCTTCGGTCTTTTCCACCGGCACGGGTTCCCCCGAAATCATGGATTCATCAATGGATGAATGGCCGGAGATCACTACGCCGTCCACCGGCACCTTTTCCCCGGGGCGCACCCGGATCCGGTCGCCGACCTTGACATGATCCAGATCCACTTCCTCCTCCGTGCCGTCCGCCCGGATGACCCGCGCCGTCTTTGCGGCCATGTCCAGCAGCGCCTTGATGGCAGTGCCCGTACGCTCCCGCGCCCTGAGTTCCATGATCTGGCCCAGAAGGACCAGCACCACGATCACCGCGCCCGCTTCAAAATAGACCCCCACATTGCCCTGATCGTCCCGGAATCCTTCGGGAAAAATCTGGGGGGCAAGCACCGCCACCACCGAAAAACTCCAGGCCGCGATCACCCCCATGGCAATGAGGGTGAACATGTTCAGGTTCCAGGTCCTGACGGAATTGTATCCCCTTTGCAGAAACGGCCAGCCAACCCCCAGAATGACCGGGGTTCCCAACAGCAGTTCCAGCCATTTCACCGTACGCTCCCCGAGCCAGTCGGTGAAGAAGGTAAAGCCCACCAGCGGCCCCATGGACAGGATCAGCAGCGGAATGGTCAGAGCCGCTCCGATCCAGATGCGCCGGGTAAAATCCACCAGCTCCGGATTGGGGCCCTCGTCACCCGCCGGAACACCCAGAGGCTCCAGCGCCATGCCGCAGATGGGGCAGGTTCCCGGCCCCTCCTGTTCGATTTCCGGATCCATGGGGCAGCCATAGATCGTCCCCTCGGGCATGACCTCGGCTTCGGGAACCCCGTCCGCATACTTGTCCGGGTCCGCCTCGAACTTTTCCTTGCACCCGGCCGAACAGAAATAGACCCCCTGCCCCTCGTGGCGCGTCATGTGCTTTGCGGTGGGCCGATCCACGCTCATGCCGCATACCGGGTCGATGGACGTTTCATAGGCGTCCGGATCAGCGACGAACTTGTCCTTGCACTTGGGATTGCAGAACCCCAGTTCGCGATCATGATGCACATGCCGGTTCTTCACCGTTTCCATGTTCACG
Organism: Hyphomicrobiales bacterium; assembly: GCA_027082895.1. GTDB lineage: Bacteria > Pseudomonadota > Alphaproteobacteria > Rhizobiales > Devosiaceae > DROE01. Next base: position 4,028 of record JALWTJ010000026.1, read on the forward strand.
TCCATCCCGCAAACGGGATCACGAATTACCACAGCTTCACTCATCATTCTCTCCGGATCAGAAAAAGGGACCATGACATTCTGGTCACGCTCTATTCATCGTATTATTGCGATGAAAGCAAGTATCATTTGCCGATTTCGGTCAAAATGTCCCACCTCCACACGCCGGACCTTGTGAAAAACCGTGCGTTTTCAACCCGACGGGCAAAGGAGATCACAAGAATGTGAATAAGCGAAAACCCGCCCCCCGGGAGGAAGGGGACGGATTTTGCGGGAGAAAGAGATTGCCGGGAAGCTGGCCTCCAGCCACCCCTGTTTGCAAAAAGATCAGAAACCGAATACGAAGGTTGCCCCGGTCTGACCATTGCCGAACTGGCTGACATCCACATCCGTATCTTCACCGAACTGGTAGATGCCATAGGCATTGTTGTTGCCATTCTGCTGCAGGTTGGCGCTGTGGCCGTTGCCCTGCTGCCAGATGGTGCCGAAATTGCCATTGCCGTTCTGTCCCAGCATGGCACCATTGTTCATGCCGTTCTGCCGAACCACCCCGCCATTGGCCTCAAGGGCATTGATCAGGTTGAAAATCTGCATGCCGGCCCGCAGGGCCTGCGCATCTTCACCGGCGGCAGGCAGGATGGTGAGAGAAAAGGAACCGCCGGCCTGGGCGGGGGCGACAAGGGAGGTTGCCGCGATGGTAGTGGCGACCAGTGCGGTCAGGGCGGACTTGGCGATCTTGCGTGTCGAGAATTTCATGGTGTTGCTCCTGGGGTTTCAGCGCCGTTCATGCGCCATACGTTGTCATGCCCCCAATCTGCATCCCGGCCCTTGAACCGAACCGGAATGATTCATTCATCTTTCATTCAGGATCGAAAGACGCCGGAACAGGCAGGCGCAGCACGATCAAAGGCCCTGCAATATGCAGGGCCTTTTCAAACGGGTGGGACGTGAAAGGGAGTGGAACGCGCCGTCATCAATATTCAGACCTTGAAACGCTCGTTGCATGCCAGCGCATGCCCGTCCGCCTCGATGCTCAATTCGATGTCATAGGTCGCTCCGCGATTGCCCAGCTGCATCATGCCCAGAACCTTGGCGCTGTCCGCCTCGGCCTGGAAATAGCCGCCCTGCCGAATGCTGGACCGGTTGCCGTTGCCGTGGGAGGAAACACGGACCGAATAGGTGCCCGAAATGTCCTCAAGCGTGTGCACCCTGTTTTCCAGCATCACGACCCCGTTCACCTTGCGAACGGCGATTTCGCACTGTACCGGGCCGCTGGAAAAATCGATCTGGTCTGCGATTGCGGCCTGTTGCCCATCCACACCATTGGCGCCTGAATCAGTAGCAGCACCGATGGCTGCTCCCCCGGCACCCAGCCCGACCAGCAGCGACATGAGGCCGGCAGCGAGCATTTTGCCATTATGTGTCATGGAAATTCTCCTTGGTGATCTGTTGCGGGAACAATTTTCCCGCGCGACTGCACAGGCAGCCATGAAAGGATCCGGCCGGGTAAAGCCCCATGCTTCCCCGGCCGCTGAACCCTTCGGTCCTGCGGCTTAACCGCAGACCTGTACGAAGGCGGTGGTGTTGCCCGAACCGGTCTGGGCAACATTGGCATCGCAGCCATTGCCCACCTGGATACCGACAACCGTGTTGCCATTGCCATCCTGGGTCATGACGGCATTGTGGTTCTCGCCGAACTGAGCGACACCGGCCTGGTTCCAGTTGCCGTTCTGATAAGCTTCGGCATTGTTGTTCACGCCAACCTGGCCAAACCCGGCAGTGTTGTTGTCACCAAACTGTTCGGCGTAACCATTGTTCCACAGGCCAAACTGGTTCATGCCGATGGAATTGTTGAAACCGAACTGGCCGCCGCCAGCCGTGTTGCCGAAGCCGAACTGGTCGATATAGATACCGCCGGCCATGGCGGGAGCAGCACTTGCGGAAATGAGGGCTGCGATTGCGGTTGCGATGATGGTCTTGCGTGTCATTGGTCGTCTCCTGGGGTTTGCGGACGGTGCCCGCGTTGATAATGCAACCGTTCTAGATCACCCCGCTTGAACTGTTCCTGAGACCCCCGTTCAGATTTCGTTCATCAATGTGGCTTTTGCCGCCTGACCTTCAGCCATGGCAAAAGGAGCAGAGCACCACAAACCCCGCCAGCACGGACGTCTGCTGTCATTTCCGGGGGGGGACAAAGCCGTTGGAGGAAGAAAAATCGGAAGCAGGCCGCAAAAAATGCCTTACCGCTCCTGCTGCTGCCGTTCTTCTTCCAGCTCTTCCTCAAATCGCGCCTTGGACAGGGCGGACGAAACAAGACCGGCAGGTACCGCCACGATCCCCAGCCCGAGCATCAGCACGAAAAACGAAAAGATCCGCCCCCCCACCGTCACCGGATACATGTCCCCATACCCGACGGTGGTCAGGGTGGTGACCGCCCACCACAGGGAATGAAACACGCTGACAAAGGCTTCCGGCTGCGCCTCGTTCTCGAAATAATAGATGCCGACCGCCGAAAGGAACAGCATCATGCCCGTGGCCAGTGCGAACAGGATCAGTTCCTCCCGAACGATGACGAAGGCACGGGAAAACCGGTTGGCCGCCCGGCTGTAGCGCAACAGCTTGAGCGCGCGAAACAGGCGGAACAGGCGAAATATCCGCACCGAACGCAGATCGATTCCAAGGGAAAGATAAAAGGGCAGGATGGCAAGCAAATCCACCAGCCCGAAAAAACTGAAGACATATCCCCAGCGGTTCTTCGACAGGATCACCCGCGCCACATATTCAACGCTGAACACCAGGACGATGACCGTTTCAACGATGCCGAATACCGCCCGGATGCCCGGATCCAGATCCGGCAGGGTCTCGATGCAGAACATGACGATGGAAACGATGATGAGCACCTGAATCACAATTTCGAACCGGCGCGCAAACAGCGCGTGGGCGTGCCACTTCTTGCCTTCTTCATGCATGCAAATTCGGCCTTCGCGGACGGGGAAGTCAGAGGAAAGGAAACGTAAAAAACATCTCTTTACACGTCCGCCACGACCCGCGGCAAGGCCCTGATCGGAGCTGTTACATCACCGCGCCGGTCTGCCAGGGCACGAACTCGGCATCCCCATATCCCAGAAGTTCCGACTTCGTCTTTTCCCCCGACGCCACCGCCAGCACCTTTTCAAAGATTTCGCGCCCCTTCTCCTCAAGCGACACCCCTTCCAGGATATCTCCTGCATTCAGGTCCATATCCTCTTCCATCTGCCGGAAGATGGCGCTGTTGGTTGCAATCTTGATCGAGGGTGTCGGCTTGTTGCCATAGGCCGACCCCCGGCCGGTGGTAAAACACAACATGTTGGCCCCGCCCGCCACCTGCCCGGTGGCCGCTACCGGATCATAGCCCGGCGTGTCCATGTACACGAACCCCTTTTCCCTGACAGGTTCCGCATAATGATAAACCGCATTGAGAGGAGTCGAGCCCCCCTTGGCCGCCGCCCCGAGCGACTTTTCAAGGATGGTCGTCAACCCCCCCAGCTTGTTGCCCGGTGAAGGGTTATTGTTCATTTCCATGCGGTTGCGCCGCGTATAATCCTCCCACCAATGGATGATGTCCACCAGCTTTTGCCCTACCTCGCGCGTGCGCGCCCGGCGTGTCAGCAGATGCTCGGCCCCGTAGATTTCCGGCGTTTCGGACAGGATTGCCGTCCCCCCGTTGGCCACCAGCATGTCCGCCGCTACCCCCAGGGCCGGGTTGGCCGTGATCCCCGAATAGCCATCCGACCCCCCGCATTGCAAAGCCAGGATCAATTCCGAAGCCGGCAGGGGCTGTCGCTGCACGTCATTGACCCGGGGCAACATGTCCCGGATGGCGGCCACCCCCGCTTCCACCGTCTTGCGGGTGCCCCCGGTTTCCTGAATGGTCATGGTCCGGAACAGATCGTTTTCCGTGATCCCGCACGCCTCCATCAGCCTGGGAATCTGGAACCCTTCGCAGCCCAGCCCCACCAGCAGTACCCCCCCCATGTTGGGGTTGCTGGCATACCCCCAGACCGTGCGCCGGAGCAGATCGAATATGGTGCCCTCATAATCGACCACGCAACCATTGGCCTGCTTGAGCACCACCACCCCGTCTATGTTGGGATAATCCGCCAGCATGCCCGAACGTTCCACTTCCTGCCCGATCAGCCCGGCAACGGTTGCCGAACAGTTCACGCTGGTCAGAACACCAATATAGTTGCGTGTCCCCGCCTTGCCGTTTTCCCGCCGGTACCCGTTGAACGTTGCCTGCTCCGAAACGGGCAGAACAGGGGTTTCCGTTACCCCCTCCCCGAACGCATAATCGTGGGACAGGTCGCCCATGACCACATTGTGGGTGTGGACCCATTCCCCCGGCGCAATGTCCGTGCCGGCAAAACCGATGATCTGCCCGAACTTGATTACCGGCTCCCCGGCACCGATCGGCCGCAGGGCTCCCTTGTGCCCGCGCATGATCGTCTGGCGGGCCACAACGCCCTCGGCAAGCACCTCCCCCTCCTTCACCACCGCCAGAACAACCCCTACATTGTCCTGGTCATTCAGAACGAGCAGGCCGGTGGGCCGGGCGCTGGAACGGGTCATGGCATCAACCTTTGTGCTTTTTTGCAGGGAGAAACGGTTTCACAACACCAGTTTCTCCACATCTGAATTGATTTTTCAATAGTAAATGGCTAAGCAGACGCAAACCGGTGTGTTCTGCAAGGAAAGACCGGCCATGCCATTTGATTTTCCGGATCGGGCCCGCCATGCTCGGCTCCACGACCTCCCCTTTGCACCTGACGGAGACATATCACAGATGAAACTCATGCGTATGGGCGCCCGGGGCGCCGAAAAACCCGCCATCCTGGACGCCAACGGCACGATTCGCGATCTCTCCTCCCTGGTGGAGGATATTGCCGGCGCCACCCTTGGCGACGATGCTCTGGCCCGAATCGCGGGGGCTGACCTTGGCGCCCTGCCCGAAATTTCGCCGCAAACCCGCATTGGCCCTTGCGTCGGACATGTCGGCAAGTTCATCTGCATCGGCCTGAACTATGCCGACCACGCCGCCGAATCGGGCATGGACGTACCCAGTGAACCGGTTCTGTTCATGAAGGCCACCAGTGCCATCTGCGGCCCCAATGACGACATCATCATTCCCAAAGGTTCCGAAAAATCGGATTGGGAAGTGGAACTGGGCGTCGTCATCGGCAAGGAAGCACGCCATGTCGAGGAAGCGGATGCCATGGACCATGTCGCCGGCTATTGCGTCATCAACGACCTGTCCGAACGCGCCTTTCAGCTGGAACGCTCCGGGCAATGGGTCAAGGG
>JALWTJ010000027.1 GCA_027082895.1 Hyphomicrobiales bacterium
GAAGCGCCAAGCAGGCCCGCGACCGCAAATACCAGGCGGTACTGCCCCTGCGCGGCAAGATTCTGAACGTGGCCGGTGTTTCCCGGGAAAAGCTCGCCGCCAACCAGCAGATCGGCGATATCATACAGGCCCTCGGGGTGCGCACCCGTGACCGGTACAAGGAAGACGATCTGCGTTACGACAAGATCATCATCATGACCGACGCCGACGTGGACGGCGCCCATATCGCCTCCCTTCTCATCACCCTGTTCTTCAAGGAAATGCCCCAACTGATTGATAACGGGCATCTGTACCTTGCCGTCCCCCCCCTGTTCCGCATGACCCAGGGCGACACGACCCACTATGCGAAGGACGAGGCCCACCGCGACGAACTGCTCAAGACCCGCTTCACGGGCCGCGGCAAGATCGACATTACCCGCTTCAAGGGACTGGGAGAAATGCCCCACACGCACCTCAAGGAAACCACCATGGCCCCCGGATCGCGCACCCTGTTACGGGTCCAGATACTGGATGACCGGCAGGGCACGGGAAAATCGGTAGATAACCTGATGGGCAACAAGCCGGAAACGCGTTTTGCCTTCATCCAGGAAAATGCCCAGTTCGTCACCGAACTGGATATTTGAACCGCCCCTTTCCGAAAACGAAAGACACACCACCCTGTTCCCCTGCAAACACCCCATGCCCCCTGACGAACCGGTTAACGGCCCCGTTAATCAAATGAACATGCCAGACGTTGACTTGTCGCGGCCAATCGGTATTGTCCGGCCACGGCCACTCGATTGCGCCTTCTGTGGATTTTGGGGCAATTTTGACACGCTAAAGATTTGCAATCCTGGCAAAAACTGTACCTAACGAGTGGAAGATTACTTGAACGAAAATTTTGACAGCCTCGGGCTGAGTGAAAAGGTGGTGCATGCCGTTGCCGCCGCAGGCTATACCAGCCCAACCGAAATTCAGGCCCAGGCCATCCCGGTCGTGCTGCAGAAGCGCGACCTGATCGGCATCGCCCAGACGGGAACGGGCAAGACCGCATCCTTCGTGCTGCCCATGCTGACGCTGCTGGAAAAGGGCCGCGCCCGGGCCCGCATGCCCCGCACCCTCATTCTGGAGCCGACGCGGGAGCTGGCCGCCCAGGTCTTTGACAATTTTGAAAAATACGGCGTCAACCACAAGCTCAATGTGGCCCTGTTGATCGGTGGCGTGTCCTTTGTCGAACAGAACCGCATTCTGGACAGGGGCGCAGACGTGCTGATTGCCACCCCGGGCCGCCTGCTGGACCATTTCGAGCGCGGCCGCCTGCTGATGACCGGCACCGAACTGCTGGTAATCGACGAAGCCGACCGCATGCTGGACATGGGATTCATTCCCGATATCGAGAGAATTTCTGCCCTGCTCCCGCCCCGCCGTCAGACCCTGTTCTTCTCCGCCACCATGCCCGACGAAATCCGGCGCCTGTCGGAAAAATTCCTCAAGGATCCGGTAAAGATTCAGGTGGCCCGGCAAAATTCCACCGCCGACACCATCGAGCAGAAACTGGTCAAGACCGGCAGCAAGCCAGCCGAAAAACGCGCCACCCTGCGCGAGCAGATTCGCAGCGCCAGCGACCTGACCAATGCCATCATTTTCTGCAACCGCAAGCGTGACATCGCCACCCTTACCCGCTCATTGCAGAAGCATGGATTCGATGCCGGCGCCCTGCATGGGGACATGGACCAGAAAAGCCGCATGGCAACCCTTGATGCCTTCAAGAACGACAAGCTGAAATTCCTCGTCGCCAGCGACGTGGCCGCCCGGGGGCTGGACATTCCCGCAGTGTCCCATGTGTTCAATTTCGATATTCCCACCCACGCGGAAGATTATGTGCACCGCATCGGGCGCACCGGCCGGGCGGGACGCAAAGGCGCCTCCATCACCCTTTATACCGATGCCGAGACCAAATATCTCACGGCTATCGAAAAACTGATCGGCAAGAAGATCGGCGCCATAACCCCCGCCCCGGAAACATCTCGGGATTCCCAGGACGCTGCAGCTTCTCAATCGGCGGAAAAAGCCGATTCCCCGTCTGCGCCGGCTCGGAGCCGTTCCCGCCGATCCGATCGTGGCCGCAGGAAGGAACAGCAGGACACGGACACGGCCCCTGCCATATCCGATCGCCAGCAACAGGCCAAAACCGGTCACAAGGCCCGACAGAGCCGCAAGCAGGATGACCAGAAGCCGCAGGAACGCAAGCGGAACGAGTCGGCCAAAACGCCCAAGGGCAACACGCCATTTGGTGATGAAAGCGCCGTTCCGGCCTTTTTGCTGCAATCCATGACGGCCCACTGAAAAACACTTCAAAAAAGCATGAAGCGGTCTTCGGACCAGATGTGCCGCAATATCGGGACGATTGAGCATTGTTTGCTTTCAAACAAGGCCGCACATACAAATGGTTTCGCGAAACATCATAAAGCCTGAAAAACCGGGTTTTTTACCGCCCCTTAACTCCTCCTGCGCATAATCCGACAAAATGTAGCGGATCAATGTTCGACGAGGAAGCAGGGCCAGAATGGCAAACGATGAATTCACCCGCGCAATGGCCTACGCCAATTCAGCAATCAGCATGCTCAAGCGTGGCGAAATTCCGCCCTACCCGCAGTTCTACGAGCTGTTCTATACCTACGCCACCGGGGTCAACCCCAGCCTGAACGAACGCATCAACGCCATTCTTGGCGAAGGCATGCCGGGCATGGAAATCATTGAAAGCCTGTTCAACGAATTCCTGAAGTCCGAAGCGGTTGACGAACGGATCAATGTCGTCTCCGAACTGATCTCAAAGAATATCGGTTCCGTTCACAGTGCCATCCATTCCGCCAGCGAAACGGCCAAACATTATTCCGGCTCCCTGCACAAGGCCACCAAGGAACTGGACGACGGTATCTCTTCGGAGGATCTGAAAATCCTCGCCAAATCGCTTCTGGAAAAGACCAGAAACATGCAGGAAACAAACCAGGCCCTGGAAAAGCGCCTGGATGAAGCCGGCGAGGAGGTGCAAGGTCTGAAGCAGACCCTGGAAGAAGTTCAGCGCCAGTCCATGACCGACTCCCTGACCAAGGTCTATAATCGCAAATTCTTCGATCAGACCATCGACAAGAAGATTGCCGAATCCCGGGAAACCGGAGAGAACATGTGCCTGGTCATGACCGATATCGACCATTTCAAGAATTTCAACGACACCTTTGGTCACCAGACCGGCGACCAGGTCCTACGGCTTGTCGCCATGACCCTGAAATCCAACACCAAGGGGCGTGATCTGGTGTGCCGCTATGGCGGGGAGGAATTCGTTATCATCCTGCCCAACACGACCCTTGAAGGCGCAGTGATCATCTCCGACAAGATCCGCAAGGCCATACAGGCCAAGGAGCTTCTCAAGCGTTCCACCAACGAAAAGCTGGGGCGCATTACCGCTTCCTTCGGCGTGGCACAATTGTCGGAAAAGGACACCGCAACCACCCTGATTGAGCGTGCCGATACCGCCCTTTATTCCGCCAAGCGCAACGGGCGCAACCGGGTACTGGCCGAGAACGACAAGCTGGTTGTCACCCCGACCGCAGCCTGAGGCACAATTCCGTCCACACGGACGACAGTTTTTCCAGACTAGGGTTCCCACGTCTTCAGCTAGCCAAGCAACTGTGAAAACGAGCGTTCAGCCCGCACCGGCTGCTGCCCGCGCCCGGGCCAGTTCTTCCAGATCCGCAGCTTCAAGCTGTACGCTTTCCCCGCATCCGCAGGCACCGACCTGGTTCGGGTTCTTGAAGGTGAAGCCAGAGGAAAGCTTGCTGGTTTCAAAATCCATCTGCGTTCCCAGAAGGAACAGGGTCGCCTTGGGATCAATATAGATATCGACCCCCTGATCGCGCACGAAATCGTCTCCCTCGATCGGGGATTCCACGTAATCGACCGTATAGGCCACGCCCGCGCATCCGGCATTCTTTATACCGACGCGCAAGCCCACCACGGGCCGGTCCGCGTTCGCCAGAATTTCCTTGACCCGTTCCGCTGCCCGCGGCGTGATCGTAATGATATTCATGGGTTTTACCACCAGTTCAGGGCTACCTGTGCTTCTTCGGACATGCGCTCGGGCGACCAGGGCGGATCAAACACCATCCGCACCTCCACATCCTGAATGCCCTCGACGCTGCGCGCCGCATTTTCCACCCAGATGGGCATTTCCCCCGCAACCGGACACCCCGGCGCCGTCAATGTCATCTCGATGAGCAGATTGCGCGCATCATCCAGATCAACCTTGTAGATCAGCCCCAGCTCGTAGATATCTACGGGAATTTCAGGATCATAAATGGTCTTGAACGCCGCCACGAGATCATTGGTCAGACGTTCGATTTCCGCCGGCTCCAGAGCACCGTTTCCAATGGAAATTTCGGTCCCCTTGTCGACGGCTTCGCCAGTTCTCGCATCGCCGGCCAGCACCCCACCGGTTGCCGCCCGAGCCGCCTGAATGTTTTCCTGTTCACCCATGAGGGGCTCCTTTGATCACTTGGTCACGCAAAAAAGGCCACGGCCTTGTTGATGGCTTCCACGAGCGCATCGACGTCATCCTTGCCATTATATAGGGCGAAAGATGCCCGACAGGTAGAGGTGGCACCAAATCTGTTCAGCAAGGGCATGGCGCAGTGGGTGCCCGCCCGGACGGCAACCCCGTACTTGTCCAGTATGGCGGACAGGTCATGGGCATGGATTCCTTCCACTTCGAAGGAGAATATCCCCCCCTTGTCCGGCGCATCGCCAATGATGCGCAACCTGTTGATCTGGCGCAATTGCTCACCCGCGTAGCGGGCAATATCCGTTTCATGGGCCGCAATGGCGTCGCGCCCCAACCCATTCATGTAATCAAGGGCCGCTCCCAGCCCGATGGCCTGCACGATTGGTGGAGTCCCCGCCTCGAAACGGTGCGGCGGATCATTGTAGGTGACACTGTCAAGCGTAACCTCCCCGATCATCTCACCGCCCCCCTGGTAGGGACGCATGGCAGAAAGATGCTCCGCCCGGCCATAAAGAACACCGATCCCGGTGGGCCCATAAAGCTTGTGCCCGGTCATGATGTAGAAATCCACACCCCAGCCGGTCACGTCTACCGGACAGTGCACGGCCCCTTGCGAACCATCCAGCAACACCGGAATGTTGCGCCCGTGGGCAATTTCCACCACATCGCGAACGGGCACGATGGTACCCAGCACATTGGACATGTGGGTAAGAGCCACCAGCCGTGTGCGCGGGCTCAGGGCACGTTCAAAAGCATCAAGATCAAATGCACCGTCATCGGTTACATCCACCCACTTGACAACGGCCCCCTGCCGCTCGCGCAGGAAATGCCAGGGCACAATGTTGGAATGATGCTCCATGATCGAAACAACAATCTCGTCCCCCTCTCCAACACGTGGCGCTGCAAAGGACTGGGCCACAAGGTTGATGGCCTCGGTTGCCGAACGAGTAAAGACGATCTCGTCCACGCTGGATGCGTTCACGAAACCGCGTACCGTCTCGCGCGCCGCCTCGAAAGCATCCGTAGCCCGGTTGGACAGGGTATGCAGGCCCCGGTGCACATTGGCGTATTCATGGGTATAGGCCCGCACGATCCGATCAACGACCTGCTGCGGCTTTTGCGCCGAGGCCCCACTGTCCAGATAGACCAGCCGCTGCCCGTTGATCCTCTCCCCCAGAATGGGAAAGTCGGCCCGCACCTTTTCCAGATCGAATGCCATCAGTCCGCCTTGCCGGCTCCGGCAGAAGCCGAGCCGTTTTCCAGCCAGTTTGCCACAATGGCTTCAAGGCGCCCCACCAGTTCGTCATTCTCCAGCGGGTCGAACAGTTCCTGCAGAAACGCCCGGATCAGCATGGATTCCGCTTCCGCGCGGGGAATCCCCCGACTCATCAGATAGAACAGGGTATCCGAATCCAGTTCGCCACAGGTACACCCGTGCCCGCATTGCACATCGTCGGCAAAGATTTCCAGTTCCGGCTTGGTCAGGATCTGGGCTCCCTCGGAAAGCATCAGTCCCTGGGCCATCATCTTGGCATCGGTCTTCTGAGCGACCGGATCCACCACGATTTTGCCCTGAAAAACCGCCCGCGCCCGGTTACGCGCCACGGACTTGAACAGTTCGCGCGACGTGGTATCGGGCACCGCATGGCCAAGATCAAAGGTAATGTCGCAGTGCTGTCCCTCATCCACCAGATTAAGACCGGTAAAGTCGCCATGGGCACGACTGCCACTGAAGCGGCCGAACATCTGCACCCGGGACAGGGACGCCCCTGAATTGACGATCAGGTTGCGCATGCTGGCATTCGTCCCCAGATCATATTCAAGACTGTGGAAATGCCGAACGGCGCGCGCGCACAGATCAATGATGACATGAGTGAACCGGGCCCCCTCTCCGAGCCGGACCCGGGTTGCATGATTGCCCAGATGCGCCGCGTCGGAGCTGTCGAACATTTCCACCAGCGTGCCAGATGCCCCCGGCGCCACGATCACGTCAACACCATCAACCACATGGCAGGCATCGCCGGACAGGTGACGAGAAACAAGAACCGTCCAGCCGACATCACCTTCAAACTGAATGTGCACAGCCTGCCCGGCCAGCCCACGATTGAGCCGCACCAGCGCATCATCCCGTTCACTCAGGACGGACCCGGATATTTCTTTCACTACCAGCCCTGCGGGCATGTTCCCCGGAATGGAAACACGACCATTGACCATGTCCAGACAAACCGCATCTGACAGGTAAGGGGCTGGCGACTCCGTGCCGGGCGCAACATCCGCCGCCACCGCCAGCAGGGGCACCTGCGTGAGCAGGCTGCGCAAATCCGAATAGTGATAGCTTTCCACCCGGCGCGTGGGCAGGCCGGCGATTGCAAATTCATGTGCGCCCGCGGATTGCCCTGCCTGTTCAAGCTGGGCCAGAAGTGCCTTCTCGGCACCGGTAAGAATAGGTTTCTGATCTGTCACGTTGCTGCCTCTCACGCCGCTACCGGGTCATAGGCGGCATACCCTTTTGCTTCCAGTTCAAGCGCCAGCTCCTTGTCCCCGCTTTCAACGATCCGCCCGTCGGAAAACACATGCACCCGATCCGGCACGATGTGATTGAGAAGGCGCTGATAATGGGTAATCACCAGCATGGAACGGTTCGGGGCCCGCAACCTGTTGACCCCTTCGGAAACCACCTGCAATGCATCGATGTCCAGCCCGGAATCCGTTTCGTCCAGAATACACATTCTGGGTTCCAGAAGTGCCATCTGCAACACTTCGGCCCGTTTCTTCTCGCCTCCCGAAAAGCCGACATTCAGGGCCCGCTTGAGCATGTCCTTGTCAATGGACAGATCCTTTGCCGCCCCCTGCACCGCCTTCATGAATTCCGGTGTCGTCAGTTCGTCTTCGCCCCGCGCCTTGCGCTGCGCATTCATGGCCGACTTGAGAAATGTCATGGTGGCCACGCCGGGAATCTCTATCGGATATTGAAAGGCCATGAACAGGCCGGCCGCCGCCCGCTCGTCCGCCTCCAGTTCAAGGATGCTTTTTCCTTCAAGCAGGATATCCCCCTCGGTCACTTCATATCCATCCCGGCCCGTGATCGCGTTCGAAAGGGTGGACTTGCCCGAACCGTTACGTCCCATGATGGCGTGCACTTCTCCGGCCGGAACGACCAGGTCGACGCCCTTGAGAATTTCCTTGTCCTCGACCTGAACGTGCAGGTCGCGGATTTCCAGAATTGGTGTACTCATTCTTCAGTCTCTCCAATGTCTTCACCGTCCCAATAATCCAGCGAATCTTCCTGTTTTCCGATAAAGGCAATCCGCGCTGCGCGCATGGCTTGCCCAGCATCTCCCAGCCGGGCCAGCTTTGCCTGATACTTGCTGCCACGGCCCCACTCCATGGCCGGAGCCTCGAACATGTTCACTACCGGTTTTCCGGTCATCAGCCCACGCTCCCTTCCAGGGAAATGGCAATCAGCTTCTGGCTTTCCACCATGAATTCCATGGGCAGCTTCTGAAGGACTTCGCGCACGAAACCGTTGACGATCAGGGCCACCGCCTCCTCGTCATCCAGCCCCCGCTGCTTGCAATAGAACAGCTGGTCATCGGAAATCTTGGAGGTAGTCGCTTCATGTTCGAACATGGTGGTTGCGTTCCGGCTTTCGATATAAGGCACTGTGTGGGCCCCGCATCTGTTGCCGATCAGCAGGGAATCGCACTGGGTGAAATTGCGTGCGCCCGACGCCTTGGCATGGGCGGAAACCTGCCCGCGATAGGTATTGTCCGACTGGCCCGCAGCGATGCCCTTGGCGATAATCAGGCTGGACGTGTTCTTGCCCAGATGGATCATCTTGGTGCCGGAATCCACCTGCTGCCGTCCATTGGAAACCGCAATGGAATAGAACTCGCCCCGCGAATTGTCCCCCCTCAGGATGCAGGACGGATATTTCCAGGTAATGGCGGAGCCGGTTTCCACCTGCGTCCAGGAAATCTTGGAATTCTTTCCCCGGCAATCCCCGCGCTTGGTGACGAAATTGTAGATGCCGCCCTTGCCTTCCTTGTCCCCCGGATACCAGTTCTGCACGGTGGAATACTTGATTTCCGCATCATCCAGCGCAATCAGTTCCACCACCGCCGCATGCAACTGGTTCTCATCCCGCATCGGGGCCGTGCACCCCTCCAGATAGGAGACATAGGACCCCTCGTCGGCAATGATCAGAGTGCGTTCGAACTGGCCCGTCTTGGCCTCGTTGATACGGAAATAGGTGGACAATTCCATAGGGCAGCGCACGCCCTTCGGAATGTAGACGAACGAGCCATCGGTAAAGACCGCCGAATTCAGCGTCGCATAGAAATTGTCCGTCACCGGCACCACCGAACCCAGATATTTCTTCACCAGTTCGGGATAATCCCGCACGGCTTCGGAAATCGGGCAGAAGATGATGCCCGCCTTGGCCAGTTCCTCCTTGAAGGTGGTGACCACGGAAACGCTGTCGAACACCGCATCCACCGCCACGTTGGCCCCCTCCACACCGGCAAGGATTGCCTGTTCGGAAAGGGGGATACCCAGCTTGTTGTAGGTTTCCAGCAATTCGGGGTCCACCTCGTCCAGACTGGCCGGCCCCGGCGTGCTCCGGGGCGCGGAATAATAATGCAGATCCTGAAAATCGATCTTGGGATAATGAACGCGGCTCCATGTGGGCTCTTGCATGGTCTGCCAGCGCCGCAAGGCGTTCAGGCGCCATTCCACCAGCCAGTCCGGATTGTCCTTCTTGGCCGCCACATAGCGCACGATGTCCTCGTTCAGCCCCTTGGGAGCCAGATCACTCTCGATATCCG
>JALWTJ010000028.1 GCA_027082895.1 Hyphomicrobiales bacterium
GATTTTGATCGTTCGGAGATTGAAGCGGCAGTGCGGGCGGCCCAGAGCGAGCTGGAAAATGCTGAAAGCATGGCGGACAAGGATACGGCCCAGAACATGCTGGATGGCTGGAAGAACCTGCTGATGGAAGCGGCAACGCTGGGTGAGGGGGCCGCCAACTGAGGCGCGCTGTTTCCGGGCATTCCATTCCTGTTGATATTTGAACGGGCCGCTCCCTTTCTGGAGCGGCCCTTTGCTTGTTTATCGGGCCTTTTGGGCATTCCGGGTATTTTTTCAGCTCGGGAGCATACCGGGACTTTTGAGCCGGGCGGAAACATTTCGGTACCGGCCAACGATTTGAAATAACAGAAAAAATAGGAATCAATTCCGTTTCGGTTGCCATGGCCGCTTGTTCAATTCAGCGGGCAAAAAACATATAAGATAGTGTTAATATGCCGACATTTTACGCTTTGTAAGTATATTTGCTTAACCATGGTCTCCAATTGTTTGAAAATTCGGGGCCTGACATGAAACTTTCCCACTTTACCATATTGTTTTCCGTGGTTCTGACGATCCTGATTGCCGGCGTCAACGCCTATATTTATCTGGATACGAAACAGGGTGAAGAAACCAGCATGCGCCAGTTCATGGGTGTGCTGGAGGATGCCGATGTTCAGACCCAGCTGTTTGAAGCCATGCGCAACATTCAGCTTGACGTGGTCCAGACCCAGCAATGGCTGACCGACATATCGGCAACCCGGGGGCTTGACGGGCTGAATGATGGTATCGATGTGGCCCGCACCTTTGCCGCGCGTCTGCCCGATGATATTGCCGCGGCCAAGGAGGCGGCGACCAAGCTGGACATCGGGGAGTTGCTGCCGGTCCTTGATGGGGTTCAGAAGGCATATGATCCCTATTTTGCTGCCGGACTGGCCATGGCCAACGCCTATATCGCGGAAGGGCCGGCCGGGGGCAATGCGCATATGAGCGATTTTGATGCCACCGCCGAGACCATTCAGGACAGTGTTGCCCAGATGCGGGAGGTGGCACTGGCGGCGGTGGAGCGCCGCGACATGGCAACCCATGAACTGATGAAGGCGGGGCAGGCCCAGGCAGACCGGCGCAACACCATCATGCTGATTGCGTCGGTCATCGTGATTGCCTCTTTTGTTTCTATGGCCATCTTCTTTGCCTTTTTCGTGCTGCGGCAATTTTCCCGGCTGGCGGTCGGGGTCAAGGAATTGTCCGAAGGTAACATGCAGGCCAATATCGAAGCTTCCCGGTTCTGGAAGGAACTGGACATGCTGGCCTGTGCCATTCGTGTCTTCCGTGACAACAGTCTCAAGATTGTCAGCATGAGCGAACAACAGAGCCAGTTGCAGAGTGAGAACCAGGCCCGCAACCAGGCCATGCAGCAATTGGTGGGGGCCGTTGCCAGCGTTTCCCATGCGGCTTCAGAGGGTGACTTCAGTGTCCGTATCACGGACCGGTTCGAAGATCAGGATCTGAACGAGGTAACATCTTCCCTTAACGAATTGCTGGACACGGTGGAGCGGGGATTGACGGAGACCGGCGAAGTTCTGGGGGCCTTTGCCCGCATGGACCTGAGCAAGCGTATAGCGGACCATTTCAAGGGCGCCTTTGCCCGTCTGGCGAATGACACCAACAAGGTGGGGGAAAAGCTGACCGAAACCATCAGCCAGTTGCAGAACACGTCGGGCGCCCTGAAGGCGGCAACGGGGGACATTCTTTCCGGGGCCAATGATCTGAGCGAACGGACCACAAAACAGGCGGCGACGGTGGAGGAAACGTCGGCCACGGTGGACCAGCTTTCCCAGACAGTGCTGGAAAGCGCCAAGCAGGCCGATGCGGCCAGCGAGCGCTCGCAGAATCTTGCCCGGTCCGCCGAGCAGACCGAAAGCGTGGTCGAGCAGGCGACACAGGCCATGGAGCGGATCACCAATTCCTCTTCCAAGATTTCCAACGTGATCGGCATGATCGATGATATTGCCTTCCAGACCAATTTGCTGGCCCTCAATGCGTCGGTTGAAGCGGCGCGGGCCGGGGAGGCGGGTAAGGGTTTTGCCGTGGTGGCGGTGGAAGTGCGCCGGCTCGCCCAGAGTGCGGCGGAAGCGTCTTCCGAGGTCAAGGAACTGATCGATCAGAGCGCAACGGAAGTGGGCAGCGGTTCCCAGCACGTGACGGAAGCTGCGGACAGGCTCAAGAGCATGATCGAGGAAATCCAGCACAATTCGACATTGATGCAGAACATTGCCCGGGTCAGCCGGGAGCAGGCCTCTTCCATCGACGAGGTCAACGTTGCCGTGCGCCAGATGGATGAGATG
>JALWTJ010000029.1 GCA_027082895.1 Hyphomicrobiales bacterium
CCGAGCAATATCTGAAGGACGAAAAGGCGCTGGAGGATTACCTTCTTGCCACCGGCACCGAAGAGGCTGTTCTGGCCATGGAAGGGGGGATGGCACGTTCCGGTCAGGACCTGACCCATATCGCTTCAAATGCCCGCGATGTCGTGCACGCCATCAACGGGTTGAACACCCGTTATAATCGCCAGATCGTCGAACAGGCACTGGTGGCGGGCGCTTTTGCACCCGGTGCCGTTGCCGATCCGGCAGCTGCCCGGGACGTTGCGCAACGGGTGGCGGCGCGACTCAATGCCATGGCGGACGAGGTGGAACGGGGCTGGCAGGGGGAACCTGATGGGGAGGGGGGCCTGAGTTTCTGGCGCGTGGTGCGCGGTGTCGAGGAATCCCATTCCCTTGATGCGGGCCTTTTTGCATCCGCCGAAATCGGGCGGCTGCGCGAGGTTGCCGCCGGTCTTGCCGGTATTTTCGACCAGCCAGTCACCCTGACCCGCAAGGATGTGTCAACCCCCCTGTTCGGCCCCCGCTCCCTGTTTGATGCCGTCACCGCCGCCGGGCGCAAGGGAATTTCCCTGCAACGCTACAAGGGCCTGGGCGAAATGAATCCCGGTCAGTTGTGGGAAACGACCCTGGATCCCAATATCCGCACCCTGCTTCAGGTGGAAATCGACCAGAGCGATGAAACCGATACCGTGTTTTCCGAATTGATGGGGGATCTGGTGGAACCGCGGCGCGATTTCATTCTCAACAATGCCCTGAACGTTGCCAATCTGGATGTCTGAACTCCGGCCGGGGCGCAGACGGGTGGTGGCTGCCAGGCATTTCATCCGGTTTGCCTCGCCCCGTTAACCAAAAGCCTTTACCCCCCATAAACCGGCCACATTTAGCCTGTTTACACAAGGACATCGCCATGCAGGAAAGGGCGTTGGATAACAGGTTTCCGGGCAACGTGCGTTACAGTGGACTTGAGCCTGCGGCCCCGTTGCGCCGGGCGCGAAAAGCGTTTCGGTTTTCCAGGGCTCGCCTGAACGCCGGTCCGTCCCGGGCCAGCATGTGCAAGGCGGATATGTGCGGGGCGGGGCACGGCCTGTCCGGGTGCCAAACAGTGCAATGCGTCAGGGCAAGATGGACATCAGACTGAAACCCGAGGATCGAATTGGCGGCCCGACGCGCAGGAAACCGTCCGGTCGCAAGAAGGCATCCGGCAAGGGCAGGACGTCCGCCCGCGGGAGAAACGCCCCTCCCTCAAGACCGGATCGCGGGAAAAAAGCGGCTGCCGCCACCGCCAGAAAGGCCGGTAATGCCCGGCGTGGCAACGGGGCAAAACGCCGCCGGCAGAAGAAGCCACTCACCTTCTGGCGCATCATTGGCAAACTCTTTTACTGGGGAATCGTGCTGGGCGTATGGGCCGGGATAGCCGTTGCCGGCATCATTGCCTATTACGCCATTCAACTGCCTTCTTCGGACAGTTGGGCCGTGCCTACCCGCCCCGCCAACATCCGCATCGTTGCCACCAATGGCCAGTTGATATCCAACCGGGGCAAGATGGGGGGGGAGGCGGTTGCCCTGCACGAGTTGCCCCAATATGTGCCCGCCGCGGTTCTTTCCATCGAGGACAGGCGGTTCTATTCCCATTTCGGCATTGATCCGTTGGGCATCACCCGTGCCCTGTTCGGCAACATTCTGGCCGGACGGATCACCGCCGGCGGTTCCACCATTACCCAGCAGGTGGCAAAGAACCTGTTCCTGACCCCGGATCAGACCCTGGGCCGCAAGGTGCAGGAAGCGTTGCTGGCCCTGTGGCTGGAGCGGAACTATTCCAAGAACGAGATCCTCGAGCTCTACTTGAACCGTGTCTATTTCGGGGCGGGAGCGTTTGGTATCGAGGCCGCGTCCCAGCGTTATTTCGGCAAGTCCGCCCGCAATCTTTCCCTGGGCGAAGCGGCCATTCTTGCCGGGCTCCTGCAGGCGCCATCGCGCCTGTCACCGGACCGGCATCCGGAAGCGGCGGCGGCCCGGGCGCGCGTGGTTCTGGGTGCCATGGCCGAAGAGGGATATATTTCCCGGCAGGAGGCACAGGCGGCCGCCATCGACCCCAACAAGCGCATCCGCACCCGGGTGCCGGGGGCCGAATATTATGTCGCCGACTGGGTGGAAAGCCTGATGAATTCCTATATCGGGGAAGTGAATCAGGATGTGATCGTGACTACCACCATCGACTGGGATCTGCAAAAGAACGCCGAGTTCAACGTGCGCGAAATGGTCGCCGCCAATGGGGAAGCCCATAAGTTTTCTCAAGGGGCGCTGGTTTCCATGACCACCGACGG
>JALWTJ010000030.1 GCA_027082895.1 Hyphomicrobiales bacterium
AGATCTCGAACATGGTCACCATGATCAGGGCCTGTGGCTTGGCGCCGAAGAAATTGATGGCGTTGTCCACCACCCCCATTTGCAGCAACAAAGCATTGGCCGAGCCGGAAAACGGATCGAACAGGGTGACCCAGGTGAAGGCAACCGCAATCACCGGTGCCACATAGGGGAACAGGAACAGCCCGCGCAGGATGCCCTGACCGCGAAAGCTCCTGTTCAGCAGCAGGGCGGCGAACAGACCCACGATCAGGGCGCCCAGGGTGCCGAACACGGAATAGAACAGCGTGGCCCCGATCACGCTCCAGAATTCGCGGCCATCAAACAGCCGTGAAAAGTTTTCCAGCGTGAACGTGTTGTCGAACAGAACGGAACTGGAGGTGCCCGAAATGCGTGCGGGCGTATCGCGGGGGTTGGGGGCGTTTTCGATATAGGCATTGGTGCCGGTAATGGGCATGCGCAGCCGCTCCCGGTATCCCGGCTCCCAGTCCCCCAGGTCGCAGAACAGCTCTTGCCCGTTCAGGGTGCAGCGCGGATCAAGGGTCAGGATTTCCAGCCCCGGGGCAAGGGTGTCGCGCAATGTCACGGAACCGATAGCCGACTGCCGGGATGAATTTGTCAGCCGGTATTCAAGGGTTGCCGTGTCGCCGGGCGCCGCAATCTTGCCGCGGATCCGTTCATAGACCTGTGGCGTGGGAACGCGCAGATCGGCCAGTGAAATGGGCTTGAAGCTGATCCAGAAAACCGCCAGCAGGGGCAGGATGACCACGAGGGAAGCCGTGATCAGGGTGGGCGCCAGCAGGGCCCATGCCAGCCGCGCTTCGCGCTTGCGCAAGGGGCCTGTCGATTTGGGCGGAGTTGGGGAAACCATGATGCTGACTGTCCGGTCCGTGTTGGGACGTGATGTGCCGGGGCGGCAGGAGGACCGCCCCGGCATTCCCGGCCTAGTTGATCTTGCTGAGTTCCTCGTTCAGCAGGGCCACCGTGGCCGAAGCATCGCGCACGCCGTCAATATAGTCGCGCACCACGCGGTTGATGACCCGGGAGTTGATCATCTTGGATGCCAGGGAAAGCTGGCCCTCGGCAACGCCCCATCTCTGGGCCTTGGAAAGTCCGCCCACGATCTCGGCGATCATTTCCGGCGCATAGAGATCGGAAAGGGGCGCCTTGCGGTCCACGCCCACCGGCAGCGTTGCCCACGCATCCCGGTACTTGGTCGGTTCGTCCGCCGTGCCGGGACGGACCGGGAACTTGCCCTCGGGCGCCATGGACAGGGTCAGCATGTAGCCTTCGGACATGGAATATTCCACGAACTTTTCCGCCGCATCGATGTCCGCATCGGACGTGATGCCGAAATAGCGCACGTCTGCCCAGGCAGCACCGTCCGGATTGGACGGACCGGCAAAGGTGGTCACGATACCGGTTTCCTTGGCCAGTTCGCGGCTTGTCGGGTCGTCATTGATGGTGACCGGAGCCGCATCACGCAGGCCGGCCAGTTCGTCAAGAATGAACGGTGACCATATGATCATGGCCGCATGCCCGCCCAGATAGAGTTCACGCGACTGCTTCCAGTACAGTTCCCCCGGAGGCGAAGCCTGTGCCAGATCCTTGTAGAAGTTCAGCACTTCGATGGTGGCGTTCTCATCCAGCGGCTTGAAGCCGTTTTCGTCCACCGGCGAAACCCCGTTGGCCAGGAACACATGTTCCAGAACCTGGGACATGAAACCCTCGTCCACCTTGGTGGCAGCCACGAAACCGAACATTTCGGGCGGGTTGTGCAGGGCCGCGATGGCCGCTTCCACATCCGCATAGGTATTGGGCGGGTTCAGCCCCGCAGCGTCAAACAGATCCTTGCGGTAAAGGATCATCTGTGTCCAGCCATCCACTGGCACCGACGCATATCCGCCATCGACGGCCGCCATGTTCAGCGCCCCTTGGGAAAAGGTGTCCGGTCCCAGGGAATCGATCACGTCGGTGGCCGCATCGCTGTCCAGGATCCCCGCTTCAGCCCAGGGCAGGGCATATTGCAGCGGGTGATAGATCACGTCGGGCAGATCCCCGGCGGCAAAGGCGGCCGTGGCCCGGGTGCCAAGGTCACTTTCCGTAACCGGAATGACTTCCACCGAAATGCCGGTTTCCGCCGTGAAGTTGCTGGCCATTTCCTGTTGCTTGGCCAGCCGGTCCGGCTGTTCTTCGGTCGTCCAGAACCGCAGCGACTGGGCGCTGACCGCCGACGCCGTCAGCGCCAGTGTCAATGCCGTGCCCAGTGCAAGGCGTTTGATCAGATGTGTCATTGTTTCCTCCCATGACAAGGTTAAACC
>JALWTJ010000031.1 GCA_027082895.1 Hyphomicrobiales bacterium
CAGGACCGTTTCGTCTATGTGCCGCGCGGGGGTGGCCTGCGGCGCAAGCTGGCGGAACTTTATGTGTCACGCAAGCGCTGGGGGAAATGGGCACTGGGACTGGGTATCGCCCTGTTCCTGTCCGTTGGCGCCTACCAGTTCGTCTATCTGCCGGGCAAGGCACGGCAGGCGGAGGCGGCCCGGCTGGAGCTGACCGAAAAGATGCCGCAGGAGATGCAGAGCCTGTTCGATACCATCTTCGAGGAAACAAAGGTACAGACCGCCGTCACCCGCGCCCGGACCCTGCTTGAAAGAGGCCGGAGTGCGATCAAGGAAGAAAACCGTGCCGAAGCGGAAAAGGCACTGACCGGGTTGCGCAAGATCCGGGATACGCTGCGCCAGGAATACACGTTGCGGGTGGTCAACCGGGACGGGGTCCGATCGGGCTTTTTCACCTTCCCCGAAGTCAACCGCAATGCCACCAACTATTATATCGTGGTGGAGGCCATTGACGGGGACGGCAATGCGCTGAACCTTGACATTGCCAACGAGGAAACCGGGGAGACCGAAAACGTGTCCCTGTGGGGCATTCGCGTGCCGGAATCGGTCTATAATGCCATTGGAGCGGACAAGCGGGATGATGGAATCATCCAGAAGAACGTGGTGGGGCGAAAATTGTTCGGCTATCTGGATGTGCGCTATCTCATCCCGGTGCTGGGCGGGACGGTAACACGGTGGTAACATGGCACTGAGTGGACCCAAGGCATTGCGTGCCCTTGATGATGCCATCAAGGATATCCGGCGCGAGGAAAACGATATTGCAAAGCGCCTGTCGCGCAGCGCGGAGCGGCTGGGCAAGATTCAGGAGAGCGAGGCGGAGCTTTATCGCAAGCTTGCCGCCGTGCGGCTGGATGAAAGGGTTCAAAGGGAAATCGACAGCAAGCTGACACGGGCGGAACGGGAAGCGCGGGACGAACTCAAGTCCCATGCGGCGCAGGTGGCGGAATCGGAAAAGCTGTTAAAGGAACTGGACCGGGATATTGCCACGCTGGCCAAGGAGCGCAACCGTGCCCTGAAAGAGCTCGATGGGGCGCAGGAAAAACTGAAGGGAATTTCCAGCCGCATTGCCGAAGTGATCGAACGGGACCCCACCTATCAGAAGAAACGCGCCGAGGCGGAGGCGTTGCAGGCCATCGCCGAGGAAAGCATCAAGAAAACCGAACAGGCGGAGGCGGACCAGGAAAAGAAGGGGCGCCCGTACCGGGACGACCCCCTGTTCATGTATCTGTGGGAAGCGGGCTATGGCACCCAGAACTACCGGGCCAACAACCTGATCCGCTGGCTGGATGGCATGGTGGCCCGCTTCATCCGTTACCGCGAGGCCCGGCCCAATTTCGCCATGCTGAACGAAATCCCGCTGCGGCTGCGCGAACATGCCGAAGCACAGATGGCCAGGGCCAAACAGGCCGAGGACGCACTGGACCGCATGGAACAGGCCGCCATCGAAAAGGCAGGGGGCAAACCGTTGGCCGATGCCATCGAGAAGGCCCGGCAGCGGCTGGAAGAACTGGACCGGAAAATGCTGGAAGCGGAAAACCTGCGCGACCAGCAGGCCGAGAAAATGCGCGAACTTGCCCAGGGCAACCAGCCCGCCTTTGTGCGGGCGCGGGACAATCTGGCCCAGGCCCTGCAATCGCGTGAACTGGGAGAACTGGTTGCAGAGGCACGAAAGACCGCCACCCGGGAAGACGACGCCCTGCTGTCCAAGATCAGCCAGATCCGGGCCCGGGCTCTGGACGAGAACAAGGAAGCGGACGAACTGGGCAAGCGGCTCAAGGTGATCGAGCAGCGCCGCCGGGAGCTGGAAGACATCGAATGGGAGTTCAAGAAATCCCGTTTCGACGATCCGCGTTCCCAGTTCCGCAAGGACGATCTGGTGGGCGATCTGCTGGGGGAATTCCTGCGGGGCGCCATCACCGCTGCCACCTACTGGAACCATTGGCAGCGCAGCCAGAACTGGCGGGCCGACACCCGCAACTGGGGCGGAAGCATCGGGCTTCCGCGCAGCGGGCGCCGGGACAATTTCGGCAGCACCCGCATGCGCAACAGCCAGTATAACAACCGCCCCAAGGGCCGTTCGCCATGGGGAAACCTGCCCGGTGTCACGCCATCGGGGCGCCCCTCGGGCGGAGAATTTTCGCGCCCGCGCCCAAGCACCCGGCCCCCTTCCCGCTCCGGAACGCGGGGCAACCGCAGGTCCGGCGGTTTCAAGACCGGCGGCGGCTTCTAGAGCGTGTCTGTTTCTGATGGAATCAAGACCACGCTCTATCTGTTTGA
>JALWTJ010000032.1 GCA_027082895.1 Hyphomicrobiales bacterium
CATGCCTTGCCGTCCCCGAAGCAGCCCCGTGCCCGCTTTTGCCATCCACGCCGGAATCACCCCCTGCATGAACACCTTGTACATGGGCACTCTCCGCACGGGCACTGTCTATATGGGCACTGTCTACATGAACCTTTCCATCCGCGTCATATGCCCCCGGCAAGGATGTCTCCGGCACCGCAACTGGTACCGTCAGCATGCCATGCTTGAGATTGTTGGTAACAAGCCACCAATTGACCGGATAAGCAAGAATGAACCCGGCTATCATGGCCATGGACATGACGAACCAGAACCGGAGCGACGCCGGATCGTCCGCCCCCTCGATCCAATTCATCAGAAAGCCCATGGTCGGAAACATGCCCGCCATCAGCAGGTTCATGGACAGAAACTCGGGCACAAACGTTTCACGAAGCGAATGAAGGTAGGATCCTCCGACCATGTCGCGCATGGCAAAAGCCTGAAAGAACATCCAGCCAAAACCGAACCCCAGCACATATTCCAGTCCGAAATCTCCCAGCCGGCC
Source organism: Hyphomicrobiales bacterium (assembly GCA_027082895.1). Taxonomy (GTDB): domain Bacteria; phylum Pseudomonadota; class Alphaproteobacteria; order Rhizobiales; family Devosiaceae; genus DROE01. The sequence goes on from JALWTJ010000032.1 coordinate 524, forward strand.
AAGACTCAGAAAAGCCCCCACCGCTGCGCCCGCAACGATGCCGATGCCATCACCGGCGGCGCAATGCATGGTCGAACCCAGTACCTGTCGCCAGGTTGCTGACACATATTGCGCATGGGTACCCTTGAGCGGCTCCCGACACCCCAGCACATAAAGCATCGCCCCCAATGGCCCAGTAAAGGCCACCAGGATGACAAACGCCCATTTCAGAACCACCGATTCCGGTGTCCGGGGGATGTCGATGGCAACGAACGCCAGCGACAATCCCGTCATGACGAACCAGGTCGAAACCACCCCGTCAATGAACATCCGTTCCTCCCCTCCCGTGCCCCTGCCATCCAGCCCGCCGATGGTGGCTGAAATAACGCATAGGCACAAGGCACGAAAAGGAGAGGAACAACTACTTCAGCCCGCCAGCGGTGCAAACTTTGCCGTGAAATGGCGCATCATGGGCGGCTCCTCGACAATCCTGTACCCCTGCAGCCGGTCCCGTGTGGCAACGATTTCCTCGAACACCTCCACGATATAGTCCGCATGGGACTGGGTATAGGCACGCCGCGGCATGGCCAGCCGCACCAGGTCCATGGCTGCAGGAGTTTCGCTGCCATCCGGGTGGCGCCCGAACATCACCGTGCCGATTTCACAGGTGCGAATACCGCCAATCTCATAAAGTGCCACCGCCAGCGCCTGCCCCGGGTAGGACAGGGGCCGGATATGGTCGAGCCAGGCCCGGGCATCGACAAAGACCGCATGTCCGCCCGCCGGCTTGACCACGGGAACCCCCATCTTGTCCAGCCTGTCCACGATATATTCGTTGGTCCGCACCCGATAACGCAGATAGTCCTCGTCCACGATTTCGCTCAACCCCTGCGCAATCGCATCCAGATCACGCCCCGAAAGGCCCCCATAGGTCGGGAACCCTTCCGTCTGGATCAGCCGCGTGCGCGCCCTCTGGGCCAGATCGTCATCATTGAGCGCCAGCCAGCCCCCGATATTGGCAAAGGCATCCTTCTTGGCGCTCATGGTCATGCCATCGGCAACCGAAAACATGTCGCGCACGATCGCCTCAATGGGGCGGTCCGATTGCCCGGGTTCCCGTTGCTTGATGAACCAGGCATTCTCCGCGAACCGGCACCCATCAATGATAAAGGGCACCCCGTGCTGATGGGCAATACGCGCCGTTTCCCGGATATTTTCCAGGCTCACCGGCTGTCCGCCCCCCGCATTATTGGTGATCGTGGTCATGACACAAGGGACCGCATTCCCGTGCTCTGCAAGAAATGCTTCCAGCCTTTCAAGATCCATGTTGCCCTTGAAGGGATGCAGATCTTGCGGATCCGTGCCCTCCCGGATCACCAGATCATGGGCCAGCGCCCCCGTTCCCTCGATATTGCCCCGCGTCGTGTCAAAATGCGTATTGGAGGGGATATGCTTCCCCTCCCCCCCGATCAGGGAAAACAGGATGGCTTCCGCCGCCCGTCCCTGATGGGTGGGAATGATGTGCTTGAAATCCATCAGGTTCCGCACCGCCTCTTCAAAGCGCAGAAAGGACGGCGAACCGGCATAGCTTTCATCGCCACGCATGACCGCGGCCCATTGTTCCGCGCTCATGGCCGATGTTCCTGAATCCGTCAGAAGATCAATGATCACGTCAGCGGATTTCAGGGCAAATAGATTGAAGTGAACCTGTTCCAGCAGCGCCTTGCGCTGTTCCCGGGTGGTAAAGCGGATCGGTTCAACCGATTTGATGCGAAAGGGTTCAATGATCGTCTTCATGGGGCGTCTCCAGAAACTGGCCCCGAATAAATCCATCGATACGGGGCTGATTTACGCCACGGTTGCCTGCCTGAATATGCAGACCGCGTTCAGCGCCCAATACCCCTTCTCTATCATGAAAAAATCAATATGCAAGCAACGGCTTTTTGCCCACCGCCACAACCCCGAAGCGAAGTGTGGCACGGTGAGCAAAAAACAGGAAACAAGAAAATTCCCGCAGCCAACGGATCATTTTGTCGGCATCGGAATCCTCACCTCACCGGCCGCCAATCCGGATCGGGATACCAGTCCGGATCAGGATACGCATTTCTCACCGGCCGCCAGTCCGGATCGGGGTAACGAAGCGAGTTCGATGCCTTCGTCAATTCCGGCGCAGGCGTGGGAAGGGGTTGAAACGAAACCAGGTCGTTTGCATTCCCGCGAACACGTGCCCCCTGCCTGGGTTCCGCCTGTACCGTGCCGGAAGCCATCAGGGCAACAGCAACAATTGCTCCCCCCATCGCGATCATCTTGTGATTGATCTTGAAAACCATGTGTCTACTCCTTCATTTCGACAAGAGACACAAGACCAGATGCAAATGATTGAAGTCCTTACCATCAAATTCAGATTTGCACAAAACTTTCCCTATCGCTCAAAAACACGATTTGCCCATGCGTGGCCGACAGAAACCGCACCCGGCACCCAGTTCAGGCATGCTGCAGAACACGCCACCAACTGCGACGCCCCCCCCCCCTTCAGGCCTCGGCAGGAATGGCAAACAGGATGATGGCAAGAGCCAGTACCACCCCCGCACTGTACATGAGCACCCGCCATTTCATTTCATGGCCCCCGATCCGGGCCGCCGAAAGGGCCGCCTGCAGGCATTGCAGCCCGTAATAGAGGACGAACGCCTTGGAAGCATAGGTAATGATCTGATAGATATCGGCACTCCAGGTGACAATGATGGATGCAAGAGCGGTAACCCCATACCCCCATTGCACCGTCAGTTTCTTGCGCGATGTTTCCCGGATCAGGCCCCCCGACCCGTTCAGGTCCGCCACTGCTGCCGACAATTGGGAGGCCAGCGCAATGACGATGATCAGCGGCGCCACCAGAACCCCCACCGGTTGCAGCAAATCGATGATCTGGGTTTCCCCCCCTTCCGGGGGAAGTTCGCCGGTGAAATAGCGCGTCACCAGCAGGATGAACACCAGATAGACACCCGTTGAAATCCATTGCGCCTGCTTCATGGTACGGATCCGCATCCGGCCCGAATATTCGGCCCCCAGATAGCGGGAGGTTTCAAACCCCTGCACCAGGATCACCAGGCCCAGCAGGATCTTGACTTCCTCAAGCCCGGTCTGATGCGAAAAGCTGGGCCATGAAAAGGTTCCGGCCGAAAAGGCCATGCCCGATATTATCAGCAGGGACACGCAAAGGGCCCCGATCATGGACAGTTTCAGCCCCACCGCCAGCGTTTCCAGCTTTTCAAGTGCCGACAGACCACGCAGGATGCCCATCAGGCCGATGGAGCCGATCACCAGTGTGGCCAGCACCTTAATCCACACCGGATCAACAATGCCCCCGCTTCTAAGGGCAAAGGCACTGAACAGGTTGAGATAATAAGCCACCGAAACGAAATAGGCCAACGACAGTGAAACCTGCGAGGCATCCTCGATGCTGAGCGCCGCCCGGGGCGCCCCATTGTCCAGAACAGGTTCCACATACCGGATATTGTGCCGGATGGCCGAACCGAAATAATATCCCACCCCACACAGGCCCAGCATGGCCGCCCAGGCATAATTGCCCGCCGCATGGGACAGGATCGGCCCCGCCACCAGAAAACCCGATCCGATAATGGATGCCAGGGGCGTAACGATGGCTCGCCAGCTGCGCCAGTTGGTCATGCGCGGATTGAGCAGGATCAGCAGGGCCGGCAGGCCAACCCCGATCAGGACAATGTCACCAATTCCCATCAAGAAAGAATCCCCTTGTAGCGGCGAACCGCCTCGCCAAAGCCCATCAGCAATGCGTCCGCGGTGATGGCATGGCCAATGGATGCTTCGGCCACGCCGGGCACCGCCTCGAGAAAGGCCGGCAGGTTTTCAAGGGTCAGATCATGCCCCGCATTCACCTCCAGCCCGGCCGCATGGGCAGCGCGCGCCGTCACCGCCAGCCGCCGCAAATGGCGTGTCCCCTCCGGATTGCCGAAATTGGCCGCATAGGGGCCGGTATAAAGCTCCACGCGATCCGCATCCACCTCCCACGCATCGGGCGGAACACTCGGGTCATCATCAATGAACAGTGCCACCCGCAAATTGCTTTTCTTCATGCGGGAGATAACGCCCCGCAGAAAATCGCGATTGTCGTCGATGTTCCAGCCATGGTCCGACGTGGACTGGTCCGGATCATCGGGCACGAAGGTCACCTGATCCGGCTTCACCTCCTCCACCAGCGCCAGCAGGCGTTCATCGGGAAAACCCTCGATATTGTATTCCGCATCCGGGAAGTCGTCGCGAAGCAGTTTTTGCAGATCGCGCACGTCCGATTCCCGGATATGACGTTCATCGGGTCGCGGATGCACCGTGATGCCATCCGCCCCCGCCTCCAGCACCAGCCGGGCAATACCCGTCACGCTGGGCCAGCCAATGTCCCGCCGGTTGCGCAACATCGCCACCGCGTTCAGGTTTACCGAAAGCCGGGTCACGCTTGTGTCCTTACATCCTGTCCGGGCCGCGCGAAATTGCCGCAAGCCCCGTCCGCACCACTTCCACCAGCCCCAGGGGCATCATCAGGGAGATGAACTGCTCGATCTTGGTCGATTTTCCCGTTATCTCGAACACGAAGCTTTCAATGGACGCATCCACCACCTGTGCCCGGAAAGCATCGGCCAGCCTGAGGGTTTCCACCCGGTTTTCCCCGGTGCCCGACACCTTGACCAGGGCCAGTTCCCGCTCCAGCGACTTGCCTTCTGCCGTCAGATCATGCACCCGGTGAACCGGAATGAGCCGCTCCAGCTGCAACTTGATCTGGGCCAGCACCTTGGGGCTGGCCACCGTTACCACGGTTATGCGGCTCAATCCCTTTTCATGTTCGGTCTCTGAAACCGTCAGACTGTCGATGTTGAAGCCCCGGGCGGAAAAAAGACCGGCGATCCGGGCCAGGATGCCCGGCTCGTTGTCCACCAGCACCGACAGGGTATGCCGTTCGATCTTGGCGGTGTCCGTCGTCAGGAAATAGGCGGAACCGCTTGCGCGAAGATGAGGATTCATGTTGCTACTCCCATTCCCTAGACCAGGGACCTGCCCTTCTCGTCAATGATGTTGCCGATATCTGCCGTGTCCGGCAGGATCATTTCATTGTGGGCCTTGCCCGACGGAATCATGGGCAGGCAGTTTTCCTGCTTGACCACCCGGCAATCAAACAGCACCGGCCCGTCATGATCCAGCATTTCCTTGATGGCCGCATCCAGCTCGTCCGGGTGCTCGACCCGGATTCCCTTGCCCCCGAATGCTTCGGCCAGCTTGACGAAATCGGGCAGGCTCTCCGAATAGGACTGGGAATAGCGGCTGCCATGCAGCAGTTCCTGCCACTGGCGCACCATGCCCATATATTCATTGTTCAGGATGAAGATCTTGATCGGCAGGCGAAACTGGACCGCCGTTGAAAATTCCTGCATCGTCATCTGGACGCTGGCTTCCCCGGCAATGTCGATCACCAGCGCATCCCGGTGCGCCACCTGCACGCCAACGGCAGCCGGCAGGCCATAGCCCATGGTCCCCAGCCCCCCCGATGTCATCAGCCGGTTCGGCTTGTCAAAGGGGAAATACTGGGCTGCCCACATCTGGTGCTGCCCCACCTCGGTGGTGATATAAACATCTTTTTCCTTCACCGCCGCCGCCAGCCGCTCAATGGCATATTGCGGCTTGATGACATCGGAACTGTTTTCATAACCCAGACAGTTGACGCTGCGCCATTTCTCGATCTGCGCCATCCAGGGCGCCAGCTCCCCGGCACGGGACTCGTTGGTGCGGGTGCGCCAGATGCGCACCATTTCTTCAAGCACATTCGCGCAATCCCCGATGATGGGCAGGTCCACCACCACGTTCTTGTTGATGGAAGACGGGTCGATATCCACATGGATCTTGGTCGAATTGGGCGAAAACGCATCCAGGCGGCCCGTGATCCGGTCATCAAACCGCGCCCCGATATTGATCATCAGATCGCAATCATGCATGGCCAGATTGGCCTCGTAGGTACCATGCATTCCCAGCATGCCCAGCCACTTGTCACTGGAAGCGGGAAATGCCCCCAGCCCCATCAGGGTGGACGTAACGGGAAAACCGGTCAACTCCACCAGTTCGCGCAACAGTTCGGATGCCCTGGGCCCCGCATTTATCACCCCGCCGCCGGTATAGCAAACTGGGCGTTTTGCCTGCAGCATCAGATCGACCGCCTGCTCGATTTCCACCAGATCCGGCTTGGCCTGCGGCTTGTAGCTGGCGTGACTCTGATGGGCAACGGGCCCCGCGTAATCCCCCAGCGCAAACTGGACATCCTTGGGAATGTCGATCACCACCGGACCGGGCCGGCCGGTCGAAGCGATATGGAACGCCTCGTGGATGATCCGGGGCAGATCGGCGACATCCTTGACCAGATAATTATGCTTGGTGCAGTTGCGGGTAATGCCCACCGTATCGCACTCCTGAAAGGCGTCCGATCCGATCAGGGGGGTAGGCACCTGCCCGGTCAGGCATACCAGCGGAATAGAATCCAGCAGCGCATCGGTCAGCCCGGTCACCGCATTGGTAGCCCCCGGCCCCGACGTCACCAGCACCACCCCGACCTTGCCCGTGGAGCGGGCATAGCCTTCGGCCATGTGGGTAGCGCCCTGCTCGTGCCGCACCAGAATATGTTCGATCTCGTCCTGCTGAAACAGGGAATCATAGATGGGCAGCACCGCACCGCCGGGATATCCGAACACATGAGCCACGCCCTGATCCTTGAGCGCCTGCACCACCATTTCAGCCCCGGTCATCTTCTCGGCCATAGATTTCACTCCTTTGCACCGGTTTCTGAGGGCAATCGGTTCAAAATTCAAGCAATAAAAAAGGCCCCTTACCGGAGCCTCTGGACGCGCATTGCCAACCGCGGGGTTTCACTCAACCCGCAGCACCAATGCGCCTCCCCACCACAAGAATGTCAAAACCCATCTGAAAACCCCAGACTTCAAATTGCGTCCAAAGTGATAGGATGGTTTTTTTTATCCGTCAAGTCGCCCCGGGATGCACCCCTTCCGGCACCGGAAGAAAGGCCCGCCTGGCGGCTCACGCGCGCCGGAAAAGGAAACACGCCCGCGCGCTTACGCCGCCACTGTTTCACTCTCCCCGGCCCCGTCGGCCTCCGGCCGTGCGGACCTGTCCGCGTTCCGGTTCTGTGCAAGAACGCCAAGAAACTCCCCGACGGGCACCGGACGCGATATCAGGTACCCCTGCCCCTCATCCACATCACAGCGCACCAGATGGGCAAGCTGTTCCTCGGTTTCGATCCCCTCGGCAACGGTGCGCATGCCCAGTTCCCGCGCCAGCCGCACCAGCATCTGTACGATGGTGGTAGCCGATGCATCCACCCCCACCCGATCAACAAAAATCTTGTCGATCTTTATGATGTCGGCACCCAGAAGATGCACGTTGGACAGCCCGTTATGCCCCACCCCGGTATCATCCAGCGCCACCCGGAAACCCAGTTCGCGCAGCCGGGCAATGGCACTTCGCGCCTTTTCCTGATCGGCAAATTCCTGCCGCTCGGTAATTTCGATGACAATCTGGCGCCGCGCCACCCCCACTTCCTGCACGATCTGCACCAGATCCTTTTCGAACCGGTCAGACAGCAGATCGCTGGGCACCACGTTGAAGGCCACCTTGAAATCCTTGTCCGCCTTCATCTGCTCCCTGAGTTGCTCCAGTGCCGCGCGAATGATCATGCGCGTCATGGGCACGATCAAACCGTTATCCTCGGCAAACGGAATGAACTTGTGGGGCGGAACGATGGTGCCATCCGCCTGCACCCAGCGTGCCAGCACTTCGCAACCGATGATACGGCGCCCCTCAACGGAAAATGTCGGCTGCATGAAGGGCACGAATTCGCGACGGCGCAGGGCATCCTTCATCCGCCGGTAGAGCGAACGCGGCTGGGCCAGCTTGACCAGTGCCATCCAGCCCAGCAGCAGCCCCAGCACCAGCGAAAAATCGTCAACGAACCGCTGCGCATCCCGGTTCCAGGTGCGAAGGATGTCCGCATCCAGCGTGAACACCACCTCCAGCGGATAACGGTCGGACACGGCACGGAACTCCTTGAAGCTTGCCACATCCTGATCGTTGACACCATCCGGAATCTGGCTGGCCACCTCCACTTCTCCACCCATGACAAGGTCGGCCCGGGCATGGTTGCGCACCGCCTCGGGGAAAATGCCGAACAGCAGGGAATCAAGGTTCAGCACCGCCAGAAAGGTCGTTTCCGCGTCAATATGGCGCGCCACGCCCAGAATGCCGGAATTGTTGCGGGTAATGTCGTGAAAAAAGATGTTTTCATCCCGTGCCGCATACATTTCGGAGAAATCGAAGTTTGCCACTCCAAGCTGACGGCTGATCTGCCCACCGGCACACAACAGGCCATGGGAGGCATCCAGAACCTGAATGTCCTTGATCGAACCACGCAGGAAACTGATCCGGCGGATTTCCTCCAGCGCCTTGGCGTCACAACTGACCAGTCCCGACAATTGCAGGCTCGCCAGCGTGTCCACCGCATAGTCCACCGCCGCTTCGGCCCGGTGCAATGTCCGCAGGTTCAACTCGGTAATCTGGCGCACATTGTTGTTCCACACCATGCTGGAATAGACCAGGCGTGCCACGGACGTCACCGCAAGCGTAATCGCTGCGAGCAACACCAACCGCGACCAGGTCGACTTGAACAGTTTACGCATATCGAACATGCCGGACACCTTGGAAT
>JALWTJ010000033.1 GCA_027082895.1 Hyphomicrobiales bacterium
GAATGACATCAAGCGGGTGATTGCCTATTCCACCATGTCCCAGCTGGGCTACATGTTCGTGGCGCTGGGAGCAGGGGCCTATTCGGCCGGCATCTTCCATCTGTTTACCCATGCCTTTTTCAAGGCGCTGCTGTTCCTGGGGGCCGGGGCGGTCATTCACGCCATGCACCACGAACAGGACATGCGCAAGATGGGGGGACTGGCCGGGGTCATTCCGAAAACCTACTGGATGATGATCATTGGCAGCCTTGCCCTGACCGGGGTCGGGATACCGGGCACGCCATTGGGCTTTGCCGGGTTCTTTTCCAAGGATTCGATCATTGAAGCGGCCTATACGGTGGGCGGCACCAACGGGCAGTTCGCCTTCTGGTCGCTGGTGATTGCGGCCCTGTTCACGTCCTTTTATTCTTGGCGGCTGATTCACATGACATTTCATCAGAAGCCGCGGGCGACGCAGGAAGTGATGGCCCATGCCCACGAAGCGCCGAACGTGATGATGATGCCCCTTTATGTGCTGGCCGTGGGGGCAGTGCTGTCCGGGGTGGTCTTCTATGGTGTTTTCTTTGCCGATCCCGAAGCGATCAGCCAGTTCTTTGCCGGCTCCATCGTGGTGGATCACGGGGTGCTGGAGGAAGCCCATGCCGTTCCTGCATGGGCGAAATGGTCGGCGACCATTGCCATGCTGATCGGGTTCGTTCTGGCCTGGTACATGTATATCCGGCGGCCCGATGCGCCCGAAAGGCTGGCCACCCAGCAGGCCTATCTGTACCGTTTTCTGCTCAACAAGTGGTATTTCGACGAGTTGTACGAAAAGATCTTCATCGCGCCTGCATTGTGGCTGGGGCGCCTTTTGTGGCGTGGACTTGATGATTGCATTATCGATCAGGGGATTGTCGAGGGTTTGAGCAACCGTATCCGCGACATCACCGCCCGGGTGGTCAAACTCCAGTCCGGATATCTTTATCACTACGCGTTTGCCATGCTGATCGGCATCGCCGCACTCTTGACCTGGTCCATTGCGGCAGGGGGCCTTCTGGGATGATCATTTCTTCCAATATTCTGACAATCCTGACTTTTCTTCCATTGGTCGGGGCATTTTTCGTGGCCATCGTGCCGGGCAGTGATGAGCTGGCCGTTACCAACATGCGCCGGATTTCGCTGATTACCACCTTCCTGACCTTCCTGTTTTCGCTGGTCATGTGGGCCATGTTCGATCCCGAAACCGCTGGTTTCCAGTTCGTGGTCGATCAGAAATGGCTGGGGGATGTGATTGCCTATCGAATGGGGGTGGACGGCATATCCATCCTGTTCATCGTGCTGACGGCTCTCTTGATGCCCATGGTCATTCTGACCTCGTGGCGTTCCGTGCAGACCCGGGTGCGCGAATACATGATCACGTTTCTGCTGCTGGAAACGATGATGATCGGCGTGTTCGCAACCCTTGATCTGGCCATGTTCTACGTCTTTTTCGAGGGCGGGCTGATCCCCATGTTCCTGATTATCGGTATCTGGGGGGGCAAGCGGCGCGTGCAGGCCAGTTACAAGTTCTTTTTCTATACCTTTGTCGGCTCCGTGCTGATGTTGCTGGCCATCATGGCCATGTACTGGCAGACGGGCACGCTGGATATCCGCGTGCTGCTCAAGAGCACGTTCCCGCCGGAAATGCAGTTCTGGCTGTGGCTGGCTTTCTTTGCCTCCTTTGCCGTCAAGCTGCCCATGTGGCCGTTTCATCGTTGGCTGCCCGAAGCCCATGTGGAAGCGCCCACGGGCGGCTCCGTCGTGCTGGCGGCGATCCTGCTGAAAATGGGCGGGTATGGTTTCCTGCGTTTTTCCATTCCCATGTTTCCCGACGCATCGGCCTATTTCGCCAATTTCGTGTTCGTTCTTTCGGTTGGCGCAATCATCGTCACGTCGTTGGTGGCACTGGTACAGGAGGACATGAAAAAGCTGATTGCCTATTCCTCGGTGGCCCATATGGGCTTTGTCACCATGGGCATCTTTTCCGCCAACATCTATGGTGTGCAGGGGGCGATCTTCCAGATGATCAGTCACGGCATCGTTTCGGCCGCCCTGTTCCTGAGTGTCGGGGTGATCTATGACCGCATGCACACCCGCGAGATTGCCGCCTATGGCGGCCTTGTGGAGCGCATGCCCCGCTATGCGCTGGCGTTCATGATCTTTACCATGGCCAATGTGGGCCTGCCCGGCACATCCGGCTTCATCGGGGAGTTTCTGGTGCTGATCGGAATTTTCCAGGTCAACAACTGGGTAGCGTTCGGGGCCATGTTCGGCGTCATCCTTTCCGC